>DAOVCZ010000041.1 GCA_030669775.1 Chloroflexota bacterium
ACAGGTCAATCGTTTGTTTAATTAAGATTTCAAGATTGCTGATCAACGGTCTGGGGGGGTTGGTGCGATGCATGGGCAATTCGACCACGCGTCTCGAAGTGGAGCGCAGTGCGGTTTCGATTAAGTCCACCGAGCGATTAATATCCAGTTCGGTCCCCTGGGTGCCGGGTTGAAAGTTGATCGTACCGACATTTGGCATAGCGGGAGTAGGCGGCTGGTCGTAGCGTTCAGCTATCTCGGTCTCAAGATAGGCTCTGAGACGTGGTTCGGAGAAGGAGGCTCGTAAAGGAATAGAAGCTGGAGGTGGTGTGCGTCCCCACAGGTAATCCCAGAATTCCACCCAAAAAGGCTGCTGACTGCGGGAAAGATCGGCTGCTGCCAGCATGCTTTCCAGATCGAGGTTAAATTCTGCGAAAGCAGGTTCGAGATGGATAATTTCATTGCCGTAATGTAGTTCTACTGGCGTTGCGGAATAAACTTCCAATAGGCGTTGCGCACTTGTTGCTCGGTCTTGTCCACCTACAGGCACTTCGGCGATCTCCATTCCATTGGGGAAATTAGCCCGTAAGCGACTAAACCTCACCAACTGCATGGTAAACACCGCTACCGCAGCAAGGATCATGAAAAGTGAAAACCAACGCAATGCTGAAAAAGAACTGCTTCTCATCAGGACGAAATATATCACAACCTGCAACTAAGGTGACAGTTTATAAACATTCATTAACCTTCAAATTCTGCTCGATATTTATAGACGTTCAACCATTATTTAAATTGGTTACCGAGGTTGGAATATGAGTTGTAAGGAATAAGCAGTTACTAGGTATGGACTCGCAGGAACCGACAATTGGGTGAATACATATAAAATATTAATAATTCGGGGGGATTAATGACCAGCTTAAAGGGTAAAATTACTTCTATATGGTATGATGCAAATTTGAGGAGAGATTGAATGAGCTCGATTCGACTGATTGGATTATCCTTTATTGCACCTGACCCAGTGAAGAGACGAGTGCCCGTGCGGCAAGCATCTTGATCGCAAATGGTTATACAAAAGCCAACCCAATTCTAGGTGGACTGCAAGCTTGGAATGGAGCTGGTTATCCAATAGAACCTTAAGGATTGTTTGGATGATTCAACAAATTCGCCTGATTTTCCTTCTCTCGCGCCCATTGTTCTTACTTGGGGGAGCATTGGTCTATGCTTTGGGAGTAGGAATCGCCCGTTATTTGGGTGCACCTATCGATTGGGGTTTGTATGTCCTGGGACAAGCTTATGTTACGACTATGCAGCTTAGCGCCCAATATCTAAACGAATATTTTGATGCACCTGTTGATCAGGATAATCCTAACCGGACGCCATTCACGGGGGGAAGCGGCGCAGTTGGAGCTGGGAAATTGTCTAAAGAAACCGTGATGTGGGCTGCCTTAACAACGCTAACCATTCTCGCCTCCTTGACCGTGGTTTTGATCAGTGTTACCTCCGTGTCTCCACTATTGATCACGATCGTGGTTCTGGCATTTCTAGGCAGCTTCTTCTATTCTGCGTCACCGATAAAGTTGGCTCATTCCGGATATGGAGAACTGACTACTTCGGTACTGGTGGCAAATCTGGTGCCAATTTTCGCCTTTGTCCTCCAATATGGTGAACTCCACCGGTTGTTGGTAATGAGCACTTTTCCATTAACCACATTGCACCTGGCGATGATGATCGTTTTTGAATTCCCGGATTATCTAAACGATCTCAAGTACGAGAAATACACATTGCTGGTACGGGTTGGGTGGGAGCGGGGGATGGTTTTGCACAACATTTTAATTTTGACAACATTCTTGTTATTGGGTTTGGCGGCAACCTTTGGGCTTCCATTAGCGATTGTGCTGCCAGCTTTAATCCCACTCCCTCTAGGTTTACTACAAATCTGGCAAATGAGACGCATTGCTGGAGGTGGGAAACCGAACTGGACGACGATGGGATTTACCGCTGTGGTTCTGTTTGCCAGTGTTGCTTACCTGCTGGCTTTCACCTTCTGGACTAGATGACGGAAGGATAGCTCAACAATGAAGTGTTCAGATGCCTGAATTTTTAGATCTTCTCCCGCCAAACATTGCCTTGGATCGCTTCCTGGAGCGCATCCAAATTCAGCTCAAGCCCGAACAAATAGAAGTCAGATCGGCGCAAGGTCGTGTGGCATACGAAGACATCCAGGCACCCCATGCACTACCATCATTTCCGCGCAGCACAGTCGATGGATATGCGGTTATTGCAGGTGATACTCACGGAGCGAGTGATTCTCTGCCCATCTACTTGAATTTAATTGGTGAGGTTCGGATGGGCAGTTCCGCTGATTTCTCCCTCTCACCTTCACAATGTGGGTTGATCCACACTGGCGGCATGCTTCCGCAGGGTGCGGATGCTGTGGTCATGTTGGAGAATACCCAGGTTGCTCATCCTGGAGAGATCGAAATCTTACGCGCTGTTGCAGTGGGTGAAAATGTGATCAAAGTCGGGGAAGACGTGCACGAGGGGGAGGTTGTACTCCCTGGAGGCAGTTTGCTTCGAGCACCGGAAATCGGTGGTTTATTGGCGTTAGGAATCACACACCTGCAGGTCACCAAACAACCAAAAATTGCCATTATCTCAAGTGGAGATGAAGTCATTCCACCAGCTGCAGACATTGAACCAGGGCAGGTCAGAGATATCAATTCTTATACCCTCTCTGCACTGGTTGAACGGGTTGGAGCTATCCCGGTGAGCTACGGGATCATCCCCGATGATGAAGATTCATTGCGTGAAGCCACTTCCCGAGCACTAGATGAATGCGATATGGTTGTGATCACCGCTGGATCATCTGCCAGCAGCCGGGATTTGACAGCCCAAGTGATCGATAGCTTGGGAGAGCCTGGTGTAATCTCACATGGAGTAAATGTACGTCCGGGAAAGCCAACCATCTTAGCAGCCTGTATGACAAAAGGAAGCATGTTCGCCAAACCCGTGATCGGTCTTCCGGGCAACCCGGTCAGCGCGCTGGTAATCGCGATTCTCTTCGTTGAACCAGTTATCGATTTTTTACACGGTCTACGTACCCCTCGAATTCGGTCGCTGATAAAAGCAAAAACCACCATCAACCTGGCTTCTCGAGCAGGGAGAGAAGATTGGGTGCCGGTGAAATTGATACCTGAAGGGGATGGATATTCTGCAGATCCGATCTTTGGCAAGAGTAATTTGATCTTCACTCTCACCCGGGCAGATGGGTTACTGCATATTCCCCCACAAGTGACCGGCTTGAATGCCGGTGAGATGGCAGAAGTAATGTTGTTAAATTAATAAAAGGGATCACGCGTCCGAGTAGTATTATGAAGCCAATTTATTATGTTCACTCCCAAAAGTTTACTTAAGCTGCCTGGTAGGCGGCTTTTTGTTTAGATTGCTCTGGTTGTACCAAAATCTAATGGGTTTGCACACATTTTCGATAAAGGCGATAAAATATGGCTTGCCATTTTAAGTGGTTGGAATCTGTGATGAAGCCATTTATAGTATTCGTATCGATCATAATAATCCTTAGCCTGACTGGGTTATCAGCGGAGGTAAGTGCCGAGGGCATGGAAAAGGAAGGGGAGGTAACTGTTCCGATTCTGCTTTACCACAGGATATCCAACGATAATTCAGCTGACAGTCGTTATGCTGTTTCTGTGACTGATTTCAAAGACCAAATGGAACAGCTGCGATACTGGGGTTATACCTCAATCACGATTAAAGATTTGGTTGACCATATCAATAAGGGAAATTCATTACCCCAAAGGCCGATAGTGATCACCTTCGATGATGGTAATTTAGATGTTTACGAGAATGCGTTCCCTATCATGGAGCGTTATGGTTTTACTGGGACTGTGTATATCGTCGCCAACCGGCTGAACTCGGAAGGTTTTCTCCAAGCAGAAGAGCTGCAAGAATTACTCAATCATGGTTGGGAGGTCGGCAGCCATGGCATGACGCATACAGAGTTAACCCAGAACCATGCCCTGGTGCGAAATGAAATCCTTCAATCACGATTGGATATAGAAGATGCCCTGGGGATAAAAGTCTTTTCCTTCGCATATCCTTTTGGAACATTGGATTGGTATGTTTCGAGCAAGGTGTTCGACTATGGTTACCGAGCTGCAGTTGGTGTTGGAAATTTAACGAATCATTCCTATGGCACTGTCTTTAATTTAAGCCGGAGGGAAGTACAAGGAGGTATTGATTTGGAGGCTTTTGCTGAATTATTGCCCTGGACCAATTATTTTTTGCCATCACCTCCACGGAAGTACCTTCCAAATTGGTGGTTACTTATTCAATGTATTTAGAAGATATCCCGCTTCCAGAGGCGAATGCCCGGTTGGAGAGCGCATTAGTAAATGCAAAATTGTGGGGTGTACTGGGTGTTGAGAAAATTCCTCTTAATATGTCGGCCATCGGTAGGATTTTAGCTGAGCCGGTATGGGCGAAATTATCTTCACCTCATTACCACGCCTCGGCGATGGATGGTTTTGCTGTGCGGGCAGTCGAGACCGAGGGTGCAATGCCGACCCAGCCAATCACGCTGCTCGCAGGTGAAGAGGCAGTTTATCTCGATACTGGCGATCCGATCCCCGAATTCGCTGATGCGGTCATCCCGATCGAAAATGTGGAACCACTAGATGCAAATGGTGGACCAGCAGCCCACGTGCGCCAACCTCATGCGATCCGCATCCGGTCTGCGGTGACCCCCTGGATGCATGTCCGGCCGATGGGGGAGGATATTGTGGCTACCCAATTGGTGTTACCAGCCGGCCACAAATTGCGGCCAGTCGATCTGGGTGTGATTGCTGCCAGCGGGAATTCACAGGTAAAAGTAGCCCGGCGACCGAGGGTCGCGATCTTGCCTACTGGGAGTGAATTAGTTCCGATTGGCAGCCAAGTAGCACCAGGAGAGATCATCGAATTTAATTCACTCGTCTTAGCAGGTCAAATAATCGAGTGGGGTGGAGAAGCAACGCAGCTTCGGATCACAGCAGATGATTTCGATCAAATATGCGCCATAGTCCGCCAGGCCGCGTTGGACCACGATCTGATCTTGCTCAATGCAGGTTCGTCAGCTGGGTCAGAAGACTATTCAGCACAGGTAGTTCAAGCACTAGGCGAATTAATGGTCCATGGGGTGGCGGTCCGTCCAGGTCACCCGGTAATCTTGGGAATGATCCACTCAACGGAATTGAAAAACTTAGCCCAAGATGAAGAGATTAGGATAAAATCAACTCCGATCATCGGTGTTCCGGGATATCCAGTATCAGCTGCAATTACTGGGGAGCTGTTTGTTGAACCGCTGCTTGCCCGGTGGTTAGGTCGCTCGTCTATCAGTCCACCAACTGTCAAGGCGAACTTGACCAGGAAAATCACATCACCAGCTGGAGATGATGATTTTGTGCGAGTGGCCGTAGGGCGAGTTGGGGAACGAATCCTTGCAGCTCCCCTGGCGCGTGGTGCCGGTGTGATCACCTCCTTGGTTAGAGCCGATGGATTAGTGCTGTTGCCACGCGGCTCACAAGGGATGCCAGCTGGCTCAGATCTGGAGGTTCGTCTCTACCGCTCCCTTGAGGAGATTGATAACACGATATTTGCCACCGGCTCGCATGACATCACTCTGGATATCTTGGCTCAATTTTTGTATGGCGCGAAGCGACGTCTCGTTGCGGCCAATGTGGGCAGCATAGCTGGTCTGGTCGCCTTAAGCCGCCATGAGGCGCATCTGGCAGGGGCACACCTCTTAGACCCAGAAACAGGTGAATATAATCTGACCTATGTCCGCCAATATCTGCCAGATATTCCAGTAAGAATTATCGCCCTGGTCGGTCGCTCACAAGGTTTGCTTATTCGGAAGGGAAATCCGAAGAGTATCCAATCTTTAAGTGATCTCACCCGGGGGGATGTAACGTATGTTAACCGGCAGCGTGGGGCTGGGACTCGGGTTCTCCTTGATTATCAGCTGGAAAAGCTGGGGATATCCAGGGAGTCTATCCAGGGCTATCAACATCAAGAATATACTCATTTAGCAGTGGGAGCAGCTATTGCGTCTGGAAGAGCAGATTGCGGGATGGGGATCGCGGCTGTCACAAAATCGCTTGATCTTGATTTTATCCCGCTGGTTGATGAACGTTATGATTTGATAATTCCTGAAGAATATATTGGCCATTCCTTACTGGAACCGCTGTTCGAGGTGCTTGAAGATGTCGATTTCCGAAAAATGGTTGCTGCTTTACCGGGTTACGATACTGCACCTATGGGAAAACTGATCGCCAAACTGCCATGATACAACAAATGAATGCTGAAAAACTCAACACAGGAGGTTAACCATGCCCATCTCAGCTGGGGGGCAAGCCCCCGATTTCACCTTACCAGATGATGAAGGTCGAATGCATACACTTTCTGAATACCGTGGAAAACCAGTGGTCTTGTATTTTTATCCCAAGGATAATACTTCTGGTTGCACCAAGGAAGCCTGTGGTTTTAGGGATGATTATTCTGCCTACCAAGATGCGGGAGTTATAATCCTTGGAGTCAGTCCAGATTCATCAAAGTCGCATGCGAATTTCAGGACCAAATACGAGCTGCCCTTTATTCTCCTTGCAGACCCAGACCGGGAGGTGCTCAAGAAGTATGGTGCTTGGGGATTGAAAAAACTCTATGGTCGTGAATATGAAGGCGTGCTGCGAACTACTTTCCTGATCAGCGAAGATGGGAATATCTTGAAAGTATTTGAAAAAGTCAAACCAGCAAACCACAGCGCAGAAATCCTTGCTGCACTTCAAGACTTGGATGAATAAGTGGAAAGAAGATTCAATTTTTTGTTCGTCGCTCTGATAAGCACCCTGCTGGGTCTTTCTGCTTGTGGAGGTACAGCAACCCAGAATTCTCTCTTTGGGGAGGATGATCCGGTAAAAAAAACTGGTGAACCAGAAGAGTATGCAGACCTCGCAAATCCTTATACTGGGGATCCAGATGCAATAGCTGAGGGTGAAATTCTGTACCAGGCGAATTGCTCATCTTGTCATGGATATACTGGTGAAGGCGATGGTCCCGCATCCGCAAGATTGGATCCAAAACCGAAGAATCTTGCTCAGAATCAACCGAATTTAAGCGATTCTTATCTCTTCTGGCGGATTTCAGAAGGTGGATTGATGGAGCCTTTTAATTCCATCATGCCAGGCTGGAAAGGATTATTGAGGGATGAGAGAATCTGGCAGGTGATTACCTTACTGCGTACGATGATCGTTCAATGAAAGGCGACCGGTCCGATTATCTATCAAGCTAATAATGTGGAAGAGCGCGCTAAGCGGAATGAAATGAAGAAGAAGCGTGCAGAATTCTATTGATCGCTCTCTTCGACTTCACTGCGCTCCGCTCAAAGAGCTTGGATATAAGCGCGCTGAGAGGAATGTTATGCAGTCGAAGCGGGTGTAATCCCATTGAGTGCTCTCTTCAACAAAGCCGTGCTCTGCTCAGAGAGCTTGGTTTATGATTGGACCAATAAAATAATATCAATCCGGTTGTTTGACCTCAACTTCAATGGTGATATCCCCAGCTCGCTGGAACTCCAAGGTCACCGGAAAAGTATCTCCCACGGAGAGGTTTTTCCCTAAATTGACCAACATGATGTGTAAACCTCCAGGAGCTAATTCAACTGAATCCTTCGCTGGGATAACCACCCGTTCCTGACGTTCCATAGTCATCGTTCCCGCCGCATCCATCTTGCTGAGATGGATCTCTGTCCCGCCGGCGACATCGCAGGTGGCGCCGATTAACCCGTCACCTTGGTTGGATGGATTATTGATTGTGAGATAAACCGTGCTATTATCGCCTCGAAATCCTGGTCGCGCCCATGCATCCAGGACAGCAATGCCATCAGAAATTCCACAAGCGCTGGTGATCAATAAAATTACTAGCAGGACAAGCGTCGTTGTAACAGCTTTCATCAAGCCCTCCTGAGGTGTATAGTTTATTTGCTCTGATAGTAATTATAGTCTGCCCAGGGGCGAGATGATGCCTCAAATTATCGATTATTGGTGCTTAGCTGCACAGAAATAAGCTATATTACCTGGACTAGCGTTCCCCGGCCCAATTTGTACCAATCCGAATGGCGGATTCTTGGTGTTGTCCAGCGATAGAGCCATTTAGCATCTTCGTTGCGCATGTTTACACAACCGTGGCTCATCCAAGAGCCGAAGTTATCGTGCCAGTAGGTTCCATGGAAACCAATGCCGAAAGCGTGGAAGAAACTCACCCAAGGGACGCCAGGCAGCTCATAAGCCTCTAAGTCATTGGTCAGGATGCCATCACCCATGTGTCGTGAGGGGGTCTTTCGTGATATGTGGAAATTTCCTTTTGGCGTATCAGTGGGAATACCGTTTGGCGAAGGACCTCGGCTGGGTATACCAGTCGAAATGGAAGTCTGATAGACCAGTTGGGATCTTTCGTAAGCGCGAAGCACTTGATCTGATATTGAAACGACAATGCGCTTCTCACTCTCTGGGATGTGGGGTGAGAGGGGCACGGTTTCTCCACGCGGTATGGGACGAATATGACTGGTGGGGACGCAATAGTGAACGCGTAATCGGTCATCCGTTAATTCATACCAGGTTAGTCCATCGGGTCCTTCTACGAAATTCGTGATCCAAAATAGGGAACCGTAATAGAGCCGGTATGCTGGTTGCCAGCGGTTGGAGGATTGTTTGAGCATAGATTGCGTGAAAGGTACAGTGACCTCACCGAGCTGTCCACCATCTGGGATCGTTGCCAGGGATTGGTTGAGGTGGGCAGATTCAACTCGCTGAATATAGGCGCTATGCGCATAGCCTTCAACCAAGCGATACCAGTGATGATTGCGCACCGGCCCGGATGGAGAATCGATTAAAGTGAAGATATCGACCAGTTTATCTCTGTTGAGCCACTTCAATCTGGGACTGGAAAAGTCGGGTTCCTGGTATAGACCAATGGCACGAATTGTCACCCGACCGAGGCCAAGCGGATCAATGTCTTCTTCTTCGGGAGGGAGACTCTTGAGAAAAGAAGCAGGGAACAGCGATCCCAGAGACAACCCCCAGATCTTCAAGAATTCTCGCCGGTCAATTGAGGTGCGCACGTTCTTCCTTGTGTGCAGTGAATTTGGAAATTAAGTTATCTTGGTAAGAAAATCTTTGACCAAACTACCTGAAATCGATTAAATCACTTCTACGCGAGTTCCGTACCCCTTGCGGGTCCGGTCACCTGGCTCCGCAACAGGTGTAGACCAGCGATAAAGCCATTTTGCATCCTTGACGCGCATATTCACACAACCATGACTCATCCGGGAGCCAAAATTATCATGCCAATAAGTGCCATGAAATGCTATTCCGGTCATATGCTCAAAGAAACACGTCCAGGGAACTCCAGGCAGCTCATAGGCACCGATCTCAGCCGTCATCTGCCCATTTCCCATGTGCTTGGCAGGAACTTTGGGATCGATGTTGAAAAGACCACGTGGAGTATCTGTTGGAATGCCAATTACAGGACCCAGGTTGGGTAAGCCAGTCGATACATGAGTGTGCAGAACAATTTTCTCCCCTTCGAATGCGGTTAGCGTCTGCTCAGAAAGCCTGACCTGGATGGATTTCTGTCCTGCTGGAACATCTTCTGAGATGGGAGTCAATTCCTCATCATCTATCAGGAGGACATGTGAAGCAGGTACATGGTAGTCAATGTGCAGCAGTTCATCACTCAAGCGATACCACGGTTCACCATCTGGACCTTTATCCAATCCTGTGACCCAGTGCACCGATTGGTAATAAAGACGGTAGAGAGGCTCCCATTCTTCCATCGATCGGGAGGGCAGTAAGCTCTGTGTAAAGGGTACTGATATTTCTCCCAGCTGGCCATTCTTCCGAATTCTTCTGGCTGGTGTACTGAGGGAGGCGTTATCGACTCGCTGTAAGTAGGCGCTGTGTGAGTATCCACCAACAACTCGATACCAGTGCGGATTTGTCGCAGGACCATAAGGTGAGATCAATTTTTCATCCAGAGTAATCAGTTCATCCTGGTATCGCTGGTTGAGCTTATCACTTTTCAGGTCTGGCTCTTTGTACACGCCAATACTGGATACAGTTACCCGACCGATGCCCAGCGGAGCTACATGTTCTTCTGGCGGCAGCGGACGTAATAAAGGTTCGATGGCCAGAGAGGCAAAACCCATGCCGCTTAATTTAATAAATTCACGCCGGTTAATAGAATTTGTCATCGATTCGCGTCAATGAAAAAATTGTAACTGCCAGATCTGAAGATCGTTTTCAAGCCAATCAACATCAATAGATTACGACTTGTGTTCCAAAACCATTCTTTTCGACTTCAGCTGGGTGGTTGGCAGGGGTGGTCCAGCGGAAAAGCCACTTGGCATCTTCATTGCGCATATTGATACAGCCATGGCTCATCTGCCAACCGAAATTATTGTGCCAATAGGTTCCATGCAGGGCATAGCCAGTGTCCAAACGATGGAAGAATATGGTCCAAGGAACGCCGACTAATTCATAGGCATCCAGATCAAGATCACCCTGCATTAGCCGCCCGTCACCCATGTGTTTGGAGGGCATTTTGGAGTAAATGTTGAAATTACCCTTTGGCGTCTCTGTTGGGATACCATTGCTTGTTGGGCGACTGCTGGGGATTCCGGTAGAAACCCGTGTCTGGAAAACGATCTGGTCGCGCACAAACGCAGCCAGGCTCTGCCCGGCCAAATCTACTTCGATGCGTTTATCTGCGAAGGGGATGTCTGGAGAGATCGGCGCCAGCTCTTCGGTTGAGATGGGTCGCAGATGATCAGCCGGT
>DAOVCZ010000157.1 GCA_030669775.1 Chloroflexota bacterium
ATCGTAGCATGGCTGCGAAGAAACGATCCTTAGTCAGAATGAAACGTATTGTTTCGATGCTTATCAATATGGCTCATCTTGGGTTTATTGAAGAGATAACCCTGGCTTTGGGATGATTTCTCACACTTGTTCCACGTAAGCCGAATGGCGAATCAATCTCTGCGAGATTAACGATCCACAGCAACGGCAGGCCAGAAGAACGCGCTGATTGTTTTCACCAGCATTGTCATCCAACAATGGCTTGTGTTACAATACAGCCCGCCTGAATTTTTCAAGCATCAACATTGGGGCGTGGTGCAATGGTAGCACGGCGGACTTTGAATCCGTTTATCCTGGTTCGAATCCGGGCGCCCCAGCCTGAATGATTATTGTCACGGATAGATGTTGTGGAAGACGAGATTCCAACTTCATATATTTTGAAAAGGTCAACTTGGTGAGCCATGCATGACGCAGCTCGCCTTTTTTCTTGCATCCAGTTGAATTAATACCTATGTCCGATAAAAAATCGAATAAGATTGCTGCGGTAATTCTGGCTGGGGATATGGCTGAAGGCATGCCTTCCAATACTCCCCTGGTATTGCATCCTTTAGCAGGTCAACCCTTGATCATGCATACGGTGAATGCCACCAAAAAGACGATTGGAGATTTCCCATTCCTGGTGATTGAAAAGGACAATGGACAAATACAACGCGTCGTTGACCAGTCTGCAAAGTGTATTGTCCTGGATGAGCTAAAAGGCAGCGCTCACCACCTAATGCAAACTGAACATCTGCTGAGAAACACAGCTGATTACCTTCTGGTGATCAGCGCGGATATGCCGCTGCTGACTTACAACACGCTGGAGCAATTCCTTGCTGCTCACCTTGAACCGGTTGAAGGTGTACAGTCTCCCTCACCAATAACGATATTGTCCTTTCAAACCTTGGATTCGCAGAACTACCCTCGCCTGATCCGTGGTGAGGATGGCAATATTGAAGCGATTTCAGATCGAACAGACGTTTCAACCGATAAACTTAAGCCGGTGGAGTACGACGCTGGTGTCTATTGTTTCACCGCAGAATGGCTCTGGCAAGCATTACCAATCTCCTCTGGCAGTGAGCACCGCCTAATTGACATGGTACAGATGGCTATTGCTGACGGTCTCCCGGTGAAAAGCATCAGTTTAACCAACCCGATTGAGGCGCTCAGGATTGAAAACCGCATTGACTTGGCTGAAGCTGAAGCTGTTCTCCGCCAGCGGATCAACGAAGATTTGATGCTCAATGGAGTCACCATCATCGATCCAAGCTCGACCTATATTGATGCCCAGGTTGAGATTGGGCTGGATACAGTGATTCACCCCAATACATATTTGCGCGGAACAACTCGAATTGGAGAGGGATGTACCATCGGACCGAACTGTTTTGTTGTAGATACAACTATCGGTGATAACTGCGAGATTATCTTCTCGGAAACAGAAAATTCGATCTTAGAGGATGATGTCGACATCGGTCCTTTCGCCCATCTTCGAAAAGGAGCTCACCTGGCACAAGGCGTGCACATGGGTAATTATGGTGAAGTGAAAGACTCATACCTGGGACCCGGCACAAAAATGGGTCATTTCTCCTATATCGGAGATGCCAATATTGGACCAGGAGTGAATATAGGAGCTGGTGTGATCACCGCAAATTATGATGGGAAAAATAAACACCGCACCGAGATTGGCGCCGGGGCTTTTATCGGCAGCGATTCCATGTTGATCGCACCTCTAAAAATTGGGGAGGGTGCTCGCACCGGCGCGGGCTCCGTAGTTACCAAAGATGTCCCCCCGAACTCCCTGGCGGTAGGAAGCCCTGCCAGGGTAATTCGAAAGAAAGAAGAGAAAGATGGATCCTGACTTATTAGCCGCGATTGGCTTGGTATTATTCCTGCTGCTTGACTTAATCACTTCCGCAGCCCGTTCTGCATTCTCAAACTCAAGTCTGGCACGGTTGCTCACTCAACGGGAGGAAATGGTCTCCCAAGTGAACCGCAGCACACAACTATTATCGAATACTCCGCGAATGCAGTCCAGCCTCAATTTATTTCAGTCCATCCTGCGCTTCCTCATCGCGGGACTCTCTCTCCTGCTCTTCGTAGTACCCTGGGCAGGTACGCCATATCTATTGCCTTATTCTTTAGGAGTATTATTACTGGCTTCATTGGTTACCTTCTTCCTGGAATGGCTGATAGAGACCGCAGTTTCCCACCATCCAGAGACATGGGCTATGCGCCTGAGTTCTTATGTAAGAGTGCTTTACCTGGTCATGTCCCCTTTGCTGGCCTTACCTTTCCTGTTCATCAGTTCATCAGAAACCAACCAGGAAGGCGGGGTGACTGAAACAGAGTTGATCAGTCTGGTTGAAGCAAGACAGGAAGAAGGTCTCTTGGAGCAAGAAGAACAGAAGATGATCGTCTCAATCTTCCGCCTTGGATACACTCTGGTGCGGGAGATCATGGTCCCCAGGATTGATATCCTGGCCCTGGATATCAATACCCCAATCGACCAGACAATGGATGCTCTGCAGCAATCCGGCCATTCGCGCGTCCCAGTATTCAAGGATTCGGTCGACAACATCTTGGGGCTGCTCTATGCTAAGGACCTTCTGGGTATCTGGCGAGAAGGCAAGCGTGAAATCTCGCTGAGCGACCAACTTCGTCAGGTATATTTTGTACCAGAATCTAAAAAAGCTGGCGAATTGCTCGCTGAACTCCAGGCCAAACGAATTCATATGGCGATCGTTGTCGATGAATATGGTGGCGTTGCAGGTTTGGTGACCTTAGAAGATATTGTCGAGGAGATTGTTGGCGAAATCCGAGACGAGTATGACCAAGCCGAAGAGCTGGTTTACCAAGAAATAAACGATGATGAATACCTTTTCCAGGGGCGAATTGATTTGGACGATTTCAATGACATTATGGGCACCCAGCTTCCCAATAGTGAAGCCGATACCTTAAGTGGGTTGATTTACAGTCGTATTGGACGCGTCCCCACCGCGGGGGATAATGTGCAGATAGAAGGACTACAGCTAACAGTCGAACAAGTCAGCGGGCAGAGGATTCGAAAAGTTCGTGCCCAAAGACTGACCTCGATTTCCGAGAATGGAGACAAGGATCGTCATGCTGACTGATGAGCAGAGAAAACAATTGATCGAAACATCCCTCGCCGTGCGCCGCTGGGCGTACGCCCCATATTCCAAATATGAAGTTGGGGCAGCCTTGTTGACCTCTTCGGGGGTAATCTATGATGGTGTAAACATTGAGAATGCAGCTTACCCAATGGTCATGTGTGCTGAAAGAGTGGCCGTGTTTAAAGCTGTTTCGGAAGGTGAAACGAATTTCACTGCCATTGCAGTGGCAACCAGCAATGGTGGCACCCCATGTGGAGCCTGCCGGCAGGTGCTTTCCGAATTTGGATTAGAGACCAAGGTATTGATAGTTAATGGGGATGGAGAAATCGAGCAGGAAACGACTGTTGCCGAACTGCTCCCAGGTGCCTTTGGCCCTCAAGATTTACCAGATCAAAACGAATAACCTTACCCTTCCCAATTAGGTGCTGGGGTTGCAGTCACCAACAGGATTTGCAGGATCCATCCATCCTCACCTTGAATCGTGCGCACGTGGATCCAAATACCCCCTCCTTCTTGAACTGGATCATCCGGCATGACATGGACCTGTGTGCCGTTCTGCAGCAAGGTTAGGCTCGGCGCCTGGAAACCGGGTTCTGCACGTAAGTGAGCACCCCCTCCCTCCCCTGCATTCACCAAGGCGACGATCGGGGTTGGGGTTGGCGTTACTGTGCGTGTGGGACTAGAAGTGAGGGTGGGTGTCTCCGTCTGAGTTGCCGTCGCAGTTGGCGGCAGCGGCGTACGAGGAGTGAGCGTTGGAGTCATCGTCAATGTCTGGGTTGGGGTAGCGGTAGGCGTATGTGTCGGTAAGGCAATTTGCGCGCCAAAAGAAGCACCAGCACCACTCACACCGATCAGGATAACTATTCCCAGCAACAACACCACCGCACCGACTGTGTAGCCAAATAAAGTCAGCGGTCGAAAGCCAAGCATCACAAAAGTTAACGCGGCGATCAACACCGCCCAGGAGAGGTATTGGGCAAAGGCGACCAATCCATCTGGGAATAAAAAGGGTTCACCACTTCCCAAGCCAAGCCCAGCCGCGGAAATCGGTAAATATAAACCGTAGGCCAGGGCAACGCTGGGGAGGGCGGCACTTTTCTCAGTTCGTACCATGGCCGCGGAGGTCAATCCCGCGCCCAAAGCAACGAGCAGGAATGTAGCCCAAGATAACTGGGCATGCAAGTGAGCTTGTGAAAAATCGAGGGGATACCATAAGCGAGAGCCATATCCGGCCAAAATGCCGACCAGGAACACCAGCAAGCCGCCGATCAATAATCCAACCAGGCTTCTGAGGAAGAATTGTACTGAGCCAACCACTGTCCCCAGCGCGATCCCGATCACTGGCGCCATCATGGGGGAGAGTATCGCAGCCAAAACCAGTACTGGCTCAGAATCTAATAGATATCCCCCCGCCATGACCGCGCCAGCCAGCAATGAAAAGAGAAAAAAATCAAATGAAGGGGATGCACGGTGAGCGACTTTATCCAAAAAGTCAATCTTGTCTTCAGTCTCCATGGGAGCTAAAAGTCGTCGTGCCCGTCTCCGCCGGGCAGGCGGCAGCTGCTCTGGATCATCTGGGGTGATATTGGCGTTGAATTGAGTCATTTTCTTAAACTAGCCACTATACGTAAAGGCTTCTCCAGTAAATCTAGTGCGCTGTTGATATCGGGAACAACCAGGTCTGCTGTAAGGAGAGTTTCCACCGCCGCTCCTTCGACAGAGAAAACGCAGATCCCCAAGCGGGCTTCTTTCAGCATCGCCGCGTCATTCGCCCCGTGACCGATGGCCACAACGCTTTCAGCCCCCAGCTGGTGGACATAATCGGCTTTCTGAAGAGCTTCTTCTCCTGGCTGAATCCGCACCGCCTGCAGATTGAGCTGGCGGTCGATGATCTCCTGTCTGCCGTGTGTATCTGCGGTTATTAGGTGCAAGCTCAGTCTATCTTTTAATACGGAAAGCTCCCTAACCAAACCATCCTGAAGTTTTCCATCCACTGCCAAAGTGCCATTGACATCACAAACCAGGTGTTCAAGTTCGATCTG
>DAOVCZ010000129.1 GCA_030669775.1 Chloroflexota bacterium
CTCGATATCATCAATTTTTTCCAGCGTGTTGGAATCTCGGCCAGGCTTGAAGAAGATATTGAGCGGTGTATAGATAAGGTGGCGTAATTTCGTAAAGGGAATGCTGGCGACCAATGCCAGACCAAGCAGAACGTGGGTGAAAACCAGGTAGCTGTGCAGGCTGGCAGCTGATTCCGGGGTCATACCAGCTGCTCGCATCAGATTTGCTGCCAGGTTGCCGACCGGCGACCACGCAGCCCAAGCCGGGGGGGTTGAAACGAATCTGGTACCTTCTACTATAAATCCAACCAGTGGGATTAGTGCCAACATGGTCAATGCATAGTAATCATCCCAACTTGTCTCGAGGGCCTTCGGGCGCAGAACCAGGCGCCGGAATAGAGCCATGGCCACCCCGATCAATATGGCCAGACCAGCTAAATCCATCACCAATTCGAAGATTAAATAGCCAGTTCCCCGCGGGAAAGGCAGTTCCAGCAAGGGAATGAACAACTGCATTTGAGTCAAGTTGACGATTGTACCGAGTACCTGGATGGTGACCCCCCCGAAGATTAAGACATGCATCAGTCCTGGATAAGCTTTATCCCATATTCGCACCTGGAGGACAGCATTGACGAAAAGATCCCACAGGCGAAAAAAAAGCTGCTTGAGGGAAGATAGACGATTGGACGAGCTGGACAGCGAATTAGTCGTCACGCAGCACCTCCAACAAAAATGTCTCCATCGATCACCTCAACTTTGATCGGTTCGAGGGGTGTTGGTGGTGGTCCCGAGATCACTTCACCGTTGTAGGGGTTGAAAAAGCCATCGTGACAGGGACAAGCTATCTCGTAAAGTTCTGGATCCCATTTAACGATGCAGGCAAAATGAGTGCAAACGGCAGAGTAAGCGCGTAAACCTTCGGAAGTGTTAATCACAATGGCGGGATATCGCCCAAAGCGTACCGTCTTACTTTCTCCAGGAGGCAGCTCGCTTTCAGGTCCAACCAGAACCGGGTCGGAAGGGGTTTCTTCCAGGCTTGAGGGATAAAAATAGGCGATTACCGGGCCAAGTATGACCGCCAACCCTGTTACAGTCAAGAAACCTTTGGAGAGCTTGATAAATTCTCGACGAGTAAATATTGACATGGTTAACTCACCTCCCCCCAGATAGTCATGGCGATCAGGATGATCATAAAAATGGCTACGCCGATCGCCCGCCAGCGGTATGCTTTGGTGGAAGTATCAGGTTTGCGATCGATAAAAGGCCACAAGGTAATCACTAAGATAGCGAAGATCGGCAGAACTGCCCCTGCCGTCTTGGAAATGTATTTGAGCAGCTGGTATAAACCCAGGAAATACCATTCAGGTTTTACGTGGGCTGGGGTGTTCATCGGATCGGCAGGTTCCCCTAATCCAAGCGGGGTAAAAAGACCGATCAAACCAACCACAAGCGCCAGAACAGAAAATCCGATCACAACCTTGGCTTCATTGCTCACATGGTCTGGGTAAAATGGAACGCTGTTATCGTTTGACTGTGTATCAATATCTGCCATAATCAATCCCTCGTATCAAAGTTGGCAAGCTGAACTGTTCAAAGAAGAGCTACAATGGTTTGGCAACGCCTTGGCGGCGTACCATCAGGAAATGGGCGCCCATGAAGGCAAGTGTGACCAGGGGAAGAATGAGAATATGCAAGGCGTAAAACCTGGTCAGCGTTTCAGCAGCAACATCCCACCCAAAACGGGCAAAAACCAGAATCAGGTCACCGACTACGGGGATTGCAGCTCCGATTTCGGTGGCTACGGTGGTTGCCCAGTATGCACGCTGATCCCAGGGGAGTAAGTATCCAGTGAGCCCGAATCCCAGGGTGAGTAATAACAGCAGCACACCGCTGACCCAATTGAATTCGCGCGGTTTTTTATAAGCCCCCATAATAAAGACCCGGATCATGTGCGCGGTACACATCAGGATCATGCCATTGGCTGACCAGTGATGAATCATCCTGGTTGCAGAACCGAAATTTACCTGTGTCTCGATAAATTGAATGCTGGAATAAGCCGCTTCTGGGGTAGGTTTGTAGTAAAAAGCTAACATGATCCCGGTAATACCTAGCACGACGAATAAGAAGGCGGTGATGCCTCCCAGGCAGTACCACCAGCGCTGGGCGAATTTTGGTACAGGTTTGCTCAAAAACTTGGATAGTGGTTCTGAGATTTCATAACGACTGTCGAACCAGTCCGCAGTCCGGGTTGTTAAGGGTTTCCAGGGAGCTCGGTTCACCCATACACTGGAACTGCGGTATATTCCGAAAGCAAACAGTAAGCCAGCCCCACCGAAGAAAATCCAGCGCACTAAGGGAGTCCAGAGTCCCTTCTCCTCACCGGTAATATGACAGTGCAGGCAGGGATCTTGTTCAGGGGGTGGAAGACCGGCCGCGGTGTACTTAGAAGGAAGTAAGATGTGCGTGTTCTCTGAAAAAAGTGCTTTTACTTGGGACCAATCGATAGGTGTTTCGTTAACAGGCCGATTCTCCGATGGAGCTGATCCAGCCTGGCTTTGACCGATTATCCCGAAGAATATGACGAATATCGCCAGGATTACCCCCAGGATAGCGATAAGGTATGAGCGGCGAAATTGAATCTTCATATGCTCCCTCTATCAGCAATGGTTCAGCATGATCAAGATAGAATGCCTCCCATATAGCATACATATTTATGCCTCTTTTAGATACTGGCGCGCACCTGAAAATACCTCCGGTATAGACCTGAATGATCACAATAATAGACCCTAGGTAATTCAGGATCTCATTCGGGAATTGGGGCGATCAACCTATGATCTTTCTATATATCGATGATTTTCTTTTGGATGGCGTACTTAATCAATTCCCCCCTATCGTGCAAATCTAATTTGCTCATTAAATTGGTGCGGTGTGATTGGATAGTCTTCACGGAAAGACTTAATATCTCAGCGATCTCTTTATTTGTATAACCTTCGGCAATCAACTGCAGAACCTCGCGTTCGCGCGGAGTCAAACCATTTGAAGTATCTGCAGGACGGATATCTCCCCAACGCAGGTAATCTTCGATCACCAGGCGGGTGATAGCTGGTGAAAGGACAGCCTCGCCCTGATGCACTGCCCGGATGGCACCCAGGAGATCACGTGCTGCTGCATCTTTTAAGATATATCCCAAGGCGCCTGCGGCTAACACCTGGCGGATGTATTCCTCATTTTCATGCATGGTCAGGATGAGAACCTTCACCTGAGGGTAATCTCGCTGGATCTGACGGGTGGCCTCTAAGCCATTTAACAATGGCATAGCGATATCCATGATGACTACATCAGGTTTTAATTTCGCCACCATTTTCACTGTAGATTGGCCATCTTCAGCTTCTCCGATCACTTCAATATCAGCCTGGTCATCCAATAGAGCACGAATTCCTTCTCGCAATATTGTGTGATCGTCAGCCAGCAGCACCCGAATCTTATTCATCTTTTTCTTCTCCTGGAGGGTTGAAGGGTACGCTGATCAGAATTTGTGTGCCACCTCCAGGCACTGAGGATAATTCGGTATTTCCGCCAACCAACTCCGCTCGTTCTTGCATCCCTAACAAGCCCAAGTGTTGCAGTTGAAGAGCCTCTTCCCTTACTGAGCCGAGGTCAAAACCTCGGCCATCATCTTTGACTTCAAGCAGGATGTCTTCTTCCCGCTGGGATAAATTGATCTCGACCTTCTCTGCCTGAGAATGCCGGATGATGTTGTTTATCGCCTCCTGGGCGATTCGGAAGAGGCTTGAATTCAAGAGAGGGGAGAGCGGCTCAACCTCACCATTAGCGTTAATCTCAACCATAATACCAGCCTCTTCGAGATTTGTTTGGGCGTACCAGCGAATGGCAGGTACAAGCCCCAAATCATCCAGAATTGAAGGCCGCAGCCCGTATACGATCTTGCGCAAGTTTGCTAAGGTTTCTTGAGCTAACTGGCGAGTTGCAGCCAGCTTCTCTAAGAGCAGATTTTCTTCGCTGGGAAGCTGGTTCTCGAGGCGTTCGAGATTGATGATCAGCATAGATAAAGACTGACCTGTGTCATCATGCAGGGTTAAAGCAATTTGCTTACGCTCTTCTTCCAGGGCATTAATTGCATGTTCGGATAGGGCGCGCAACTCAAGGTTGCGTTCATCTATTTGTCTGACAAGCGAATCGAGAGTAGCTGCCAGCTGGTAAACATCTGGATCGGTTGGTTGCAGAAATTGAGGATCGATTTGGGCATCACCCTTTTGGACCTGATCGACGCGTGAGCTTAGCTCGTTGAGTGGGCGCAGCGCGTTCTTAATAATCCAGAAGTTGATGACAACGCTGAGAGTTGTACCAGTTGCTAAAAAAATTAGAATCAACCACCAATCAGCTGCTTGATCAGCGAGAAGGCGGGTGATATATGTACCACCGATCGCACCAATCGCGATCACAAACGCGTTGCCAACCGCGATGCGATATAAGATTGGTGTTTTTCTCAGATTTTGACGTAAACGGTAAAAGGTGCCCACGTTTTATTGTGGTCTAGAATTCTTCCGACGAATCTCGCAGCCTTAATATTAGATGAGCGACATCGCGAAGTTCCCCATCTGGAAGAATGAAGTAATTGTCAAGAACGCACTTGCGAACGAAACCCAGATTTTGAAATGCCCGGATCACAGTCGCTTGGTCATTGACGATCTGGGCCTCGATCATATAAATATTACGGCGTTTCGCCATGTCGATCAATGCCTGAATCATTCTTGAGCCAACTCCTCGCCGGCGTACTTCTTTCGCCAGGTAAATCCGCATCTCAGCCCGGTGGCGGGCTGGCCCTTCAAAGAAATGGAGTGTCGCACTGCCAACGAGACGTTCGTTGATTACCGCGACCAATGGCAGGACTCGATCGTAATCCAGATCATCAACCCAACTGGCAACCAGCTCAGCATCTGTGACGTTGTGATGCAGATAGCGTAAATCTTCCGGGGATACGTGCTGAAAGAGCTCAATAAGCTGCTCTCGGTCTTCGGTAGTGAGAGGCCGTAAAAGCACTCTACCACCATCAGATAAAGTTATTAGCTGCCGGAAGACGATATCCTCTTTAGTAACCATAGTGCCCTCTCCTTGTAATTAACAGATCAATAAATCTTTATCTATTATGGATTAAAACCGCAGCTCCATATAGTGGCAAATGTCCTTATCAGAATAGGATAGTTAGCATGTACTGGAGCGGATCAGGAGATTTGGGATTGCAGCAAACGCAATAATGACCTGCGGGCCAGTAAGTCTGAACTAACCATACCTAGAACGGACTTTCCCGATACAACTGGCATCGCAGATATCTCGTGGTGCTCCAATTTACGAATCACATCCAGAATTCCATCCTGGGGATCAGCAGAAATCACCTCCCTGGTCATGACATTCTCTAACGGCAGGTTATCTGGAGAGCCGATGGATGTCGCCCGGGTGATGTCCCAGCCGGTAACCACACCAACTAATTCTGATTCTGGGTTGACAACTGCCAGAATTGGACTGCTCCCTTGAACGAGGGCGGAAGCAGCCTGTTTTACCGTGCTTTCTACCGGGATGGTAGGGATGGATTCCATGATCTCTGCTGCTTTGCGGTCGCTTTCCCGGGCTGCGATCCGCCTGACGCTGATTCGCTCTGCTGCCTCGCTGGGGAGCATATCTGCATCGGAGATCAATAAATCGACCAGCTCGCGGATATTGCGTCGGATGACTTCATCCCGGTGAGTTTCAGCTGCCAGGCGGCGCTTTTCGGCTAATTCATCCAATTCAGCTGCGTGATCCTCCAGCCAACGTTCTACACCCAGATTATCACCTAGAATCTCGTCAGGAAAACGCAAGTGATCGGGCGTTTTGATTAATTGTTCCTGTGCAGCGAAGATCACTCCACCAGAGTTGACCAGATAATCCGTCGCGATCAGGACTCCACGTTGACGATAAACCGCGCGCTCCATGCGCGAACGGGCAGTTTTGCGGTCGGGATCCGGAGA
>DAOVCZ010000067.1 GCA_030669775.1 Chloroflexota bacterium
TTCGCGGTGCTCCTTTTCTTGGCTCCCGTCTAAACGACAATAGATGTATTCCTCAAAGTAATCCACGAACACTTAAGTGATTAAATCCCTGCGCTCAAAATTCACGCTTTATCCCTTTCTTTTTGGTATCTACCCTGTTTTAGCCCTTATAGCACATAATGCAGCTGAGATGGAATTAACAGACGGGGGTAGGGCGTTGATATCTGCAATCTTAGTTCCCCTAGGCCTCTATGTGATCTTGCTGTTTGTGGTCAAGAACCCGACCAAATCAGCCCTGCTAACCTCCTTTTTTCTATTACTTTTTTACTCTTATGGTCAATTGAATATCCTTTCTCGCAGCTGGACGATCTTCAATCTCCCTCTTGGTAGACACCGAATTCTCATTCCCATATATATTGTCATCTTTATTGTTATCACATGGTTGATCCTGAAAACCAAACGAGACTTATCCGGCAGTACCCGTTTTCTGAATGCGTTTGGGATTATCCTGCTCATATTTCCCCTCTACCAGATCGCGGCTTTCCAAATAGAAGATTACCAGGCACAGCAGAAGCAAGAACAAGCCCTCACCAAATCAAACCTTGTCAGCCTCACCAATGACCAGCTTCCCCTTGATGTATATTACATTGTCGTGGATGGCTATCCTCGCAGTGATTTTATCTCGCAATATCTTGGGGCAAGCAATACCGAATTTCTGGAAAGTCTGGAAAACAGGGGATTCTTTGTTGCCCATTGCAGCCTGTCTAACTATACTGATACGCGTTTCTCCCTTGCCTCCACCTTAAATATGACTTATTTGGATGGCGGCGATAATATCCCGCAGGTTATATATCCGGGCTCAACGTTGGACAGCATGATCCGTTCCGGGAATGTCCAGCAGAACTTCTCTGAGTTAGGTTACACGATCGTCACCTTCGAGTCAGGTTATAAATGGTTGCGCTGGGAGGAGAGCGATATTCACCTAGCTCCCGCTCAGGAACGGTCATCACATTTTTTCAACATCGGCTTCAACGATTTTGAGCAGCTCCTGTTGGACACCACAGCCGCAAAGCTGCTCTTCGACCTCCCATTTATTCTAAACCCGGTCCAAAAGGATCGATTAGCAGAAATTGTAAATAATCCCCGTGCTGCCCACCGGGAGCGAGTTCTGTATGCACTGGAAAAATTACCGGCTATACCAGAAGAAATTCCTGGTCCGAAATTTGTTTATGCGCACATCATCTTTCCGCACCCGCCTTTTGTCCTGGATGCCGATGGCGGTCCTCTCCAGAATTCTCCCCCTGACGAGCTATCCGCGTATGCAGACCAGATAAATTACATCGATAGGAGACTATTGGAGATCGTCGATACTTTGATTGAGAAATCTGACCCCGATCCTGTCATCGTTATTCAGGGTGACCACGGTGCCACCATCGAATACCAGGATCTCGGTATTGACCCATCAAAACGCTTAGGGATACTCAATGTCTATTACCTTCCAGCAAATCTCAATGACTCAATAACTCCCCATGAAAGCTTGTACCCCACAATTACACCAGTCAATACATTCCGTTTAATCTTCGATCGGTATTTCAATGGTGAATATGGTCTTCTCGACGATAAAAGCATCATTGGACGTCAAAGCCCTTACACAAATCTTGAGTGCGCTCTACCGGAATAGATTTTGGCTCGTGGTCAAATTCCCCCGGGTTCGAGGTCTCAAATTCATAGTTTATCGAATAACGCGCTTATAATATTTACCAATAGATTAACTCATTACCGGAGGAGCGATGGACATCGGAGTTCTCAACCATTCTCAAATTTTTACGGCATTGTTCTCATCATTGGCGCGCGAGTTTGCTTACCTGGACCCCGGTTCGGGTAGCTACTTTGTCCAATTATTGCTGGCCAGCCTGATGGGTGCGTTATTTGTGATCGGTGTTTACCGCAAGAAAGTGACAGATTTTTTCCGCAATCTTTTTTCAAAACGCGAGGCTGATGAAGAGCTTGACGAATAAGAGGAGTGTTTCCGGTTCTTTCCGCGATCCAACCGGCTTTCTATTTACGGATAATAGAATACTTTATCGCCAGATCAACCCATCTGGTTTTGATGATTATTTCTTATTACGAAATTCAGGTCTTTACCAAGAATTAACCGCGGCTGAATTGTTGATCCCCCACGAGGAGATCAGCGAATATAATCAGAACTCCCCTCCTGATCAAATTGTGATTAAACCAGAAAAAGTTGGCTTTATCTCCTATCCATACGAGTGGAGCTTCAGCCAGTTAAAAAACGCGGCTCAACACACTCTTAAGATCCAAAAAATTGCTTTGCAGAAAGGCATGTCGCTTAAGGATTGCAGTGCTTACAACGTTCAGTTTCTGCATGGCAAACCAATATTGATTGACACCTTGTCCTTTGAGCGCTACCGGGAAGGAGAACCCTGGGCAGCATATCGCCAGTTTTGCCAGCATTTTCTCGCCCCCCTGGCGCTGATGGCTTACACCGATGTACGCTTAAGCCAGTTCTTGCGAATTTACATCGATGGCATCCCTCTCGATCTGGCCAGCAAATTACTCCCCAAGAAGACATCCCTGAATTTCTCGCTAAATGTGCATATCCACATCCATGCCAAATCCCAAGCTCGGTATTCCGAAAAAGAGATCGATCGCGACAAGAATCACAGGCAGATAAAGGAACACCAACTTCTCGGTCTGGTTGACAGCCTGGCATCAGGTATCAACAAATTGACTTGGAAACCCGATCAAACTGATTGGGCTGAATACGAGAAATTCCACAATTATTCTCCTGACGCTCTGCAGCACAAAAGTGATTTGGTTGCTCATTATCTTTCTCAGACCCAGTCTTCATTGGTGTGGGACATGGGAGCAAATGTTGGTAGGTTTAGCCGGCTAGCCAGCCAACAAAAGATCGATACCATTGCCTTTGACATCGATCCAGGCGCTGTGGAAGTAAACTACCTCCAGGCGGTCGAGGACGGCGACCGGCATCTTCTACCCCTGGTTGCAGATTTAACAAATCCCAGTCCTGGGTTAGGTTGGGCTCATGAGGAGCGGCAATCCTTGTTGGAGCGAGGTCCTGCGGACACAGTCTTAGCGCTCGCCTTGATCCACCATCTGGCAATTGGTAATAATGTCCCCTTTAATAAACTGGCCGAATTTTTTAGTCGAATTTGTAAATGGCTGATCATTGAATTTATTCCTAAGCATGACCCTCAGGTGAACCGACTTTTGAAAGTACGTCAAGACATCTTTTCTGATTACGATCAAGACCATTTTCTTGAAGAATTCTGCGATTATTTTGAACTCCTCACCCAGCAAAAGATCAAAGACACAGATCGAGTCCTGTTCCTGCTTATGAACAAGAATTCTTGATCCACCAAAAAACCCTGAATTCCCCCTATTTATATTGTCGGCTTTCTGCATGGCTTCTTATCTCTATGCCTGACCGATCATTGCCTTCCAGAGTTAGGTAGCGTTGCGCCGATAGTTTCGTGATCCCATTGGCTGTAGGCATTATCGGCACAATGTCCGGCGTTCTGGTAATAAGCTCCTATTTTGCTGATTGCTATCCCTGGGCTATGCCAAGGTTGATTGCCAACAATTTCCTGGAAAAGGGCCTGCCTTTATACCGCTTGGTGTTCAGTCTGGGTGAAGCGTAAATCCTATTTATTATAGAGAATTTTGACCTTTCCCGTCGGGACGTACTTCAGTAACTTTCTTTGTTTATTGAAATTTCCCCTCGAAATCCCCAATGTTATCAAGGCCTTTGCATATTTGTTTGGCTTGTTTCTTGCACGGTATCCGTTATCGGTCATGCTTATTTAGCCCCATCCAATGACAGAGGTTGTCGTGCAAATACAGATCAAAATATCCCCCATCATAGAGATCATCTTATTAACCATGTTGATGGGAACAGCATGTTCACCAAATATGCTGAGTTCAGAACGCGAACAAACGGACAATCAAGCCACCTCTGTTCGTATCCTTCCAGAGAAAAGTTCTCCACAATCAGTCTCAGATACGATACCTGTCAAGGCTGACCGATCTCCTCCTGCGGATATGGTCGCGTTTGAGGGAAGCGTTTTCGTCGCCTCTACCAAACCTATCGTGAATCACTGGCATCGAGCTGGCTGGCAGATCGCCAGGCAATCTCTTACAGTCGAAGTTGATCAGGTTCCTGTGGATTGCACACTCTATCGACATCTCGGTGTAGAGGACCAGTGGATCGGCAGCTGTTCTGGTTATACCTTAATCCCTAGGGATGGCGCCAGCCATATTGCTGTCATGCACACGCAACCAGATGGAACTTCAAGCTTAGTTCAAGTCGCTCCACCTCCTGATTCAAACGGACCCTGAACCAAATCACCTGTTGACACCTTACACA
Organism: Chloroflexota bacterium; assembly: GCA_030669775.1. Lineage (GTDB taxonomy): Bacteria > Chloroflexota > Anaerolineae > Anaerolineales > UBA4823 > PFL25. The sequence goes on from DAOVCZ010000067.1 coordinate 4,388, forward strand.
TTTGTAAACCTCACTTAGCCTATCTTATCTTGACAAAACCTTTGGTTATCTTGATAATCATAGACGGTATTGTTGTTATTCGGGCGGGCATGATTCTTGCACCATATGGTGGGACTCAGTTCAAATTCCATCCACTAACAATACCAATCAAAGAGAAGTAACCATTATGCTTCAAACTCAGTTACGCCCGTCAACTCAGCTTCGACCCTTGACAACTGCCCACCTGGCGCAGACTATGGCTTTAATCGAGCTTTCAGCTGTAGAGCTGGAGCAAAAAGTCCAGGCAGAATTAGCCAAGAATCCTGCCTTGGAAGTCAAAGACGCTCGTCGCTGTCCTGTCTGCAAACGCCAGTACGCTGATAAGGGACCTTGCCCTCGCTGTCATCCAGCCCAAACTCAACAACCGGACCAACCCATCGTCTTTGTTTCTCCCCGGTACGACTTTGTTCACACCCGCCGTGATGAAGAAACTGTGCAGGAAAGAGACGGGCAGCTGGCGAAGGAGGACCTCCCAACTTATGTCCTAAAACAAATCGCACCTGAGCTGCCAACTGAAGACCGCCAGATCGCGGCTTTTATCCTCTCCAATCTGGATGAGGATGGTCTCCTCGAGATCCCAATAATTGAAGTAGCACGTTACTACCATGTTCCCCTGTCCCGAGTTGGTGGGGTGATCGCTCTGATTCAACATGCTGATCCAATTGGTGTTGGATCTCCATCACCGCAGGATGCCTTGCTTGTCCAGCTGGAAGTGCTCGCTGAACATCAATCTGTCCCCCCACATGCTCCAACCGCCATCCAGGAAGGCATGGATTTGCTCAGCCGCCATCAATATGCTGAACTTGCTCGCCAGATCAATATCCAGGTTAACCAGGTCGAAGAGATAGCTCGATTTATGTGCGATAACCTCAATCCTTTCCCTGGACGGGCATACTGGGGTGACATCCGTACGGGTCAAAGTGATACGCCCCCTGTATTCACCCAACCGGATGCCATCATCACACCGGTTGATGATTCGCCTGAAGCACCGCTGGTAGTTGAAGTTTTTTCACCTTATGCTGGAATTTTAAGAGTCAACCCCCTCTTTCGGCAGGCGATAAACCAGGTAGCTGAAAACAACACGGAACAATGGAAATCCGATTTAGGTCGAGCTGAATTATTGGTAAAATGTCTCCAACAGCGCACTACAACCATCGTACGGCTGATGCGTCGCCTGGCTGTTATACAGCGTGAATTCATCTTGCATGGCGATAAGCATCTTCGCCCACAAACTCGCGCCAGTCTGGCTAAAGAGCTTCAGGTTCACGAGTCGACGATTTCCAGAGCTGTATCCAGTAAATCTGTCCAGATGCCCAATGGGCATATTATCCCGCTTTCAAAATTTTTCGATCGCAGTCTCCAGGTACGCACTGCGCTAAAGCAAATTATTGAAGAAGAGAAATCTCCATTGAGCGATAGTGCCATCTCCATACTTCTCGATGAGCAGGGTTACTCAGTTGCCAGGCGTACTGTGGCAAAATACAGGGCTATGGAGGGAATCCTCCCCTCCCATTTACGCCAATCACAAGATGTCGTTGAGGTTTCATGAATCGTTCGCTCCCTATCCCGAACATCCCCTTTCTCCGCAATCGCCAACCATCCTTGGCGGAATTAGATAACCTCTTAGATTACTTTCCTCAAGCAAGCTTGCTCCTCGATTTAGAGAAGAATTCCATCGTACTCGCTAATGCCAGAGCCACAGAACTGACTGCTTACACTCGAGCAGAGCTAATCGACTCCGATATCGGGGATCTCTTGCCGTTCCTTTCAAACCATATTCAAAAAAATTCCACTTCCAGCAAACCAGAGATTTACATCGACAAATTGGCAACTCGCCAGGGCTCGAGCATTGAAGTTCGTGTCGAGCTGGCACATCTCGATCTGCATGGCAGCTGGGGATTGGCGATCTGCGAGCCATCAGGGTTACGTGAACAGGTTGCTGCAGAGCGAAGTCGCCGCTGCGAGAGATTGACTGACCTGTCTGCGCTCGTTCGGGCAAGCCAGGAAAAGGATATGGAAAGCGCCCTCCAACTTGTCCTGGAAGTTGGCCAGCTGCTTACTGGAGCAAATATCCTTGCCCTTTATCTCGCTCATCCAAGCCATCCAGGTTTGGAACGAAAGTTCACTCAAGGCACACAAGATGCCATTCCGGAAAGTGTGAAGCCAAACGAAATTGAAGTATTTCTAGAACCCACCACTTGGGAACCGGGAAATCGGGTTTCTAATTTATTTTTCCGCGCTGCAAGGGTCGCCAAGATGGGTTATTTACAAACTTACCCGTTGGTTGAAGGAGAGGCTTTCATTGGTCTTTTAGTTCTGGCAGCAGAGCAAGGTGGTATCCCAGAGGATAATTCCCTGATTGCCAACATTCTTTCGACTACCATTACTGGCATCATTCAGCAGAATTCTATGATCGAGAATTTCTTCGCCGGTGAACGATCTATGCAGCACGATCTATTAGTCGGAGAAACGGTTAAAGAATCAACTCAAGATGGCATCATTCTTCTCTCTTCAGACCTGGTGATCGAGGAGCTAAATCCCCAAGCTGAGGCTCTTTTGGGGTACGCAACTTCGGAAATCTATGGACAGCCGGTCAACAATGTCTTGATTGGCCCTTCAAATCTGGTACCGGCATTACAGTCTGCACAACAAGGGGTATCAACACCCAACCTTGGTGAAGTTCATCTCCACCGCCGGGATGGAGTTGCCTTTCTTGCCCATATCAGCACCATACCACTGATAAACGGCGAGGATATCGCCGGAGTAATCGTTCTGGTGCGAGACTTAAGCTCCCACGAAGAATCTGAAGTGCGCAGCCAGCAGCTCGAGCAGCGTGCTCTATTGGGTGAAGTAACTGCGATTTTCGCCCACGAGGTACGCAACCCGATCAACAATATCAGCACCGGATTGCAATTAATGGCAATGAAACTGCCCTCAGAAGATCCTAACCAGGAGGTGATCAATCGCCTGCTCGATGACTGCAACCGATTGACTCACTTAATGCAATCCGTCCTGACCTTTTCCCGTCCACCGGAGAATAAATTCCAGCAGGTAGAATTGGCGGATTTAATCCCGACACTCCTTGAACGTTGGCGTCCCCGCCTGGCTCGATTGAAAGTCAACCATGAATTTAAATCCAGCATGGAGAATACAACCATTGTTGGCGATCCGCGTGCGCTTGAACAAGTATTCAGCAACCTGATCGGCAACGCAGTTGAAGCGATGAAGGTAACTGGCGGCAGTCTGTCAATCCATATCCGTCCATCCCATCTGGAAGGTGGTCGCCAACATATCGAAATCAACGTGATTGATGATGGTCCCGGCATACCACCTGATCTGATCGATCGGATATTCGAACCCTTCGTTACCACCAATCGCAACGGAACTGGTCTTGGTCTTTCAATTGCTAAGCGTATCGTTTCGGCCCATAAAGGCACAATCAGTGTCTCCAGCGTCCCAGGCGGCACAGTCTTCCAGGTAATCTTTCCGCTATCCCAGAAAAACGAGGTATAAGAACTTAATGAGTCTTACTGTCTTGATTGTAGATGATGAGGAAAATGCGCGTTTAAATATTGCCTCTTTTTTAGCTGATAGAGAATACGAAATTCTCCATGCTGCCACCTTGGGGGAAGCACGCGAACAGGTACTAAGCGGTAGTGCGGATATCGTCTTGCTGGATGTGCGCCTTCCGGATGGCTATGGACCAGTTTTGCTCGAAGAAACCCTGCACATCCCGCATCGCCCCCCGATAATCGTCATAACTGCCCATGGCGATGTCGATAATGCTGTCTATGCCATGAAAAATGGTGCCCATGATTTTCTACAGAAACCCATAGACCTGGTAGAACTCGAAAAATCCATCAAACGCGCAGGAGAAGTTGTCTCCATGCGCCGTGAACTCAGCCATTTGAGAGAATCTCAGCACAAAAACCTGAATTTTGTCGTTGGTCAATCTCCAGCCATGCGCACACTTCTCGATCATGCTCAAAGAGCTGCTGAAGCTTCCGTATCCGTGATGATCACCGGTGAAACTGGGACAGGTAAAGATGTCTTGGCACGGGCTATCCACGGAATGGGACCTCGCGCGAAAAAACCGTTCATCGACATCAGCTTGCCAGCGATCCAGAGCACTGTAGTCGAGGCTGAACTTTTCGGCTATGAAGCTGGTGCCTTCACCAGCGCAGAGAAACGCAAACTTGGATTAATGGAGATCGCCGACGATGGAATA
>DAOVCZ010000211.1 GCA_030669775.1 Chloroflexota bacterium
AACTCGTCTCCCCCACGCGTCACAGGGTCTGAATCAGAAAACATAACCAGGACTGGCTTATGCCATTCTGAAAGGACGAACCGGGCGCGCTTCATCTCCGCCGCTCCGGGATCTTGCGGTTTAATTGGCACCTGCAGCGGCCACACTGCTGCCCCAGCCTTATAAGAGACATCAGGAAATGGCGCCTCGTACCCTGCCAAAACTTCCGGTTCAACCCTGTTTCCATGTGCCATACCCATCTTTAGCACTCTCTTAATCGGCATATTTGGAATCCGCTTGGCGAACTGGCGCCAGGCGAGAAATGCCTTGCTCATCGCTTCCTCGCCGGTTGGTAAGCCCGTGTTCATGATCACCAGACGAGAGAAGCGTTCCGGCATCTGACTTACCACCGTTAAACCGATCAATCCCCCCCAATCCTGAACCACAAGCGTGATTCCTTCCAACCGCAATACCTGAATAAACTTTGCCAGTGTGTCCCGGTGCATTTGAAAGGAATAATCACCCTTTTCTGAGTACTTATCTGAACGTCCGAACCCGATGAAATCCATCGTCAGGACTCTATGGTCTTTAGACAATGGTGAGATCATCTTGCGATACAGGTAGGACCAGGTCGGCTCACCATGCAGGCATAGGATGATCTCTCCCTGACCCTCGTCGATGTAATGGACGCGCAATCCATCGAGCTCAACATAGCGTGGTTCAAAAGGAAATCCGGTCAAGTTTTCAAAGCGCTCTTCAGGTGTGCGTAAAATTGTCACTGATCGCATGCTCCTCCAATCCAGAGGATACCATTTTTATAGCTATTAGCTAGAACCCACCACTTTAATCTTGGGAAATCTATTCAAGCGTGTCAAGGAAAGTGAATATCACCCGCAGTAAAGACCGTTCTTTCCAGGTATTCATAAGCAGATCATGTCCTGCTCTTTCAATCAGCACATGAGTCGCATCTGGGAGCTCAGCCAAGGCGAAATCCACTGATTCATCTGTCATCATGCCTCCCAGGTTAGGATTCCCTTGTACCAAAAGCACAGGACAGGTGATATTGGGCAGCATTTCATCCAGATCAAAGCCTGCAAGAAATTCATCCGCCCGTCCCTCTGCATGATAATCTAGGACACCTGGATCAAGCATACTTAAGGTTTTTGCGAACTGCCTCAACTCTAAAGCATCCATACCAGGTTGATCCGCATATCTAATAGGTTCCAGTTCTCCTGGGATATTAACCTTGATCTCAGCCAGTTCATTGGATATTTGCAGCAGCGGTTTTTCCGACCCAGCCAGATCCCGGAAAGCTGAAAAGAGTTCCATAAATTCCTCGCTTTTCATCCAGGTTTTAAGCTGTACAAAATCAATCGGAGAATCGCCAACGATGACCGCTTTAACTCTACCAGGGGCTTGAGCAGCAACGTCGAGAGCGACCAATCCCCCAGCAGACATCCCAAACAGGATCACCGGTTCTTCGAATTCATGGGTTAGGAACGACAAAATATCCTTACCATATAATCTCGAATGATACTCGCCAGCAGTTCGGCCAGATTTTCCCTGACCGCGAAGATCTAAGGCGTAAAGATGGTATCTGAACGCAAGGTCTGGCATGATGGGTAGAAACCCCTGCCATCTCCCAGGAATCCCGTGGAGCAAAATTAGAGCTGGACCAGGTGAAGGAACCTCTGCATAGTTGATGATTACATCTTTTGTGATCAGAGTTTTTTCGATCATCATTTCACTTGAACTCCTGACAATCCAAACCGATCTAATGATTAAATCTCGGCATCATGTGCTGATTTTGACACGCTCTCTTGGATTTGTCCACATATATTTTGGAGGTTCAATATACATCTTAAGGTAGACTCCTAAAGGTACGGTCGTCTCACATTTCCTAACAATCAAGAACCGGATTTTTATAAAGGACAGTATATATCGATGCGCACGCCAAAAGGGTCATCAACGTAGCAGAAGCGCATTTCTTTATACATTGCCGTATCCTCTGTGTCCCACCCTTTCCTAGCACCCGCCTCGATTAACGCTTGAAAGAGAATATCTACCTCTTGCGGAGCTGACACCTGGATAGCAAACTCAGTGTTTCGAGGATTGCTGCCCTTATGTGTTCCTTTTTTGCTTGGAAACAGGGTCAACCATGTCGAGCCCATTTGCCAGCTATAGATCTCACCACCCTCATCCACTTGGTCTGGAGGCCCAAACACCTTTTCATAAAAGGCGATCGCTTTATGAAAATCTTCATAATAAAGACTGACATAATTCAGATCAACAATATTAAAGCGGTGTTCCTCGCTACCTGATCGGTTCACATCGTCGGACATAATCTCAACTCCCTCAATTTACTTTCAACAAGATCAGCACATTACCATCTTGATTCCAAATGATCGGCAACCATTGATAAGTTGTGCTTCAACTATTATGACCTAAAATCTAAACTTGTCAAAAGAAATAGTGCGGAATCGCTCCTGTACGCTGGTCCAGAAACATTGTGACCATTAATTACGGAGGAGCGAATTTCCCCCTGATATCACTCCACGATTTGTACGGGGAGATGAATCGCGATCTTGCACCACATATCCCCCTGCAGGACTGATTCAAGGATCTCCGCCTCCAGGGGCTGATCGAAGATCACTTCCCAGGGTTTTTTGTGGAATGCTGCACTGCAGTTACAGAAAGCAGGTGAAATGCTCACCTCCCCTGTTTTCAAAGACTCTTTAACCCACGGACAGTGGCAGTAATAATATCGTTTCTTATCCTCATCCGTTTCCGCCAGATACTCTATTGCCATATGCGGAATCTTGACCTCATATAGAATATTCCCCTTTCGGACACCCTGACCGATCTCCGGAACGCGATTTACGAAGGAGATCACTTCATCGGTGATCTCCTGGTTAAAGAACAGCTTGTTTTCTGCTTTGATCTCTTCCAATTGGGCGATGAAATCATCCCCCTTCTTTATCAAGTATTCATCAATATTACCGCATTCAATGAATTTCCGCTTCTCTTCCTGGTACCAGGCATACTCCAAATCACGGAGTCCGCTTCCTAATATCTTTTTACATGTCTCGGCGTCAACCTGATTCTCCAGGCGCTCCATTGCAGCACTCATCACTATCGGTTTCTCTGTATTAGGACTCCCCAACGGAGAAAGCTCGATGCCCTCGAAGATCTTGTCCCTCTTCGCTTCTCCAAGTGTCTCACCAACTTTCTTATACAGATTGTCAAGCGCTTCAGCGCCATCCAATAGTTCGAATACGCCGACATACAGCTCATTGTTCTCAATGAAGAGGCCGTAACGCGCCAAAGCGACATAATTTTCGTAGCTGTTCAACCCCTGCTTGATCATTGTTGCTGAATAAGCCTGCACATCCTCACGGGTTGAGCTTTTAAGTGTTTTGTGCTGATCACCAATTTGCAGAAAGGTTTCATAGTTTTCAACAATTGCAAAGGATTTCTCAATTTCACTTTCGGTTAATTTTCTGCCTCGTAAGAACTCGCCAAATGCTTCCCTGTTCATCTTTTTCCTCCGTAATCTTTCTTAATACCTACTCGATCACCCTTCTCATGGTTCACTGTAGACCTGGCCAAGGCCTTACCGTTGGAATCCACCTCGGTACATGGGTCTTGTACAGCAAGTAATTCTCACCAAATCTATCCTCCAGGTTTTTCTCCTCCACCAGGGGAATATAGAATAGATTAAAGATAAGGAAGGCAAACCACCAAAAAAATATTGACCAGGATTGGAAGAAAATAGCTTCAGACAGCAGAATGAGCAAAGCACCGCTGTTCATCGGATTGCGAACATGGCGGTATGGTCCTATAAGGACCAATTTACGAGTTGGATCCCAGGGCGCCGGAGTC
>DAOVCZ010000015.1 GCA_030669775.1 Chloroflexota bacterium
TCGCGCTTATATGATGCAGCCCCGACCAAATTTACTGGACTCAAAGATTCCTCCGGGGATACTGAATTTGCTTACCAGTTGGGAAACCGGTTTGGAAGTGATTTTCGCGTATTCACTGGTAACGATAAACTGCTATCTGGAGCATTACAAAATCATGCCTCGGGTTGTATCACTGCGCTCGCTAATTTGATCTCTCCTGATCTGCGAGATTTGTGGGAAGCATTCCAGGAGGGGATATTTATGAGCGGCATCCAAGAGCGGATTAATTCTGTCCGGGAGGTATGCGAACTATACCAACCCTTCCCACCATTGATAAAATTCCTTTTACACCAACATTATGATTTCCCCCTCTGGTCGATCTGCCCTCCATTAACTCCACTACCCAAGAAATCCGGGGACCGGGTATCAGCTATATTGAATTTAGCGTAAAATTACAGGAACATTGGTGAAACGCCAACTTTTTCAAAATAAATAATATGAATTCATCCAATTCTGATCAATCTCCACAGGACAGCGAACAAAAAGCGTCAAATCAACAAATTTTCCTGATAGGTTTATTGGGGATAGTATTTGTTATTGTGCTGGTTATTTCGATCTTGATTCTCACCAGACCAGATTCTCCAGCTGAAGAGCCATCCCCGGAGCCAATGGAGATCCTCATATCTTCGGAAATCATTCCGTCTTCAACATCTACTCCCTCCATAACCCCCAGTCCTCGCTTCACGTTTACTCCGAAGCCATCGCGCACTCCAACCATTGCACCAACATCAACGGAAACACCTCTGCCAACCTTATTACCCTCTCTGACACCGGCCTTCCCGAGCGAATTCAATGATCAGTATATTCTCGTCCACTGGACCCCAGAACTGGCCACGCAATTAATCGACCTCTTGGAAGTTTACCCGGAAACTCTCTCCAGTTTTGCACGTGGAGCAGACAACCAAGGGTACTACGACGCCTTTGGATATGCATTATTCGCCCAACAGGAGGCATTACAACGATTTCCAACAGCTCCTCAAGCCCAAGACTGGTCATGGCAGTTAGCCTACAATCTTGCTCGAACTGGTGATCCTACTGCAGGGGAGATCTACGCCGCTCTGATCACTCATGAATTAAACAGCGGAAATGTCTCCTTAGATGAACCAATTTTCTGGGGATGGAATGGAGAACCACAAATTGTGGTTGAAGTAATTCCTCTGGAATCTGAAAATGAAGGACTTCGCAACGACTTGATAAAAGTAAGTGCAGGTGAAAACGGGGGCAGTTTCTTCTGGTCGGTAGAAGAACCGAGCGGCTATATATCCTATCCCTTAACCAGTGATTTTAATTTTGTCAGACCCAGCAATGTTGATTACTTTGTCAATAGTTTACCCAACACCAATAATAATGTGGTTGGAACTTTTCCAACGAGAATTTTCGATTCATTTCACTATGTCGTCCCTCGCATTTTCAATCTAAATCAACAGCCACCAGTAGAGCTAACATTTGATACAATCTCGCCTCCAGCCATTGGACCTGAGTTTATCAATAATTGGGAGCCGGTCAAATCTGGAAATGGTGATCTTCATTTTGCGGATGTCATTTTCCCTGCCTGTCCTGTCACTTTGAAACATTTCTATCAATGGAATGGTACCTCTTTCTCCTTCTCGAAGGCCACCTATGAGATAAACCCGGATCCTGACCTGCTAAGTTATTGTGAAATCGTTGTTAATCACTCTGCTCAAATCTGGGGATTGGAACCGACAATACAGTTCATGGAAACCCTGCTCCCCAACTGGCCCCCAGAAAACACCATCACTGGTGGGGATTATCCAGCAGATGCGCTTGACGAATGGCGTTATCGATTGAGCTTAAACCATGCATTACTTGGAAATCAGGTCGATGCAATTGATTATACAGAAACTATCGTTTCAGATCCTGCCTCACCAGATAGCACCTGGATTGCACCTGCTGCGGAATTTCTTGAAGCTTATCAAAGGCAAAGAGATATCTACCATGCCTGTTTGCCATCATCTTTTTGTGATCCGAAACTCGCTTTCCAAAGTCTGGTTGGAACCATCACAACACAAGAATTTCCAGATTTGATCGATACACTTGAAGAAGCGGGAGTAACCGTTCGATCGAATGGATTTTTTGACTTTGATAACGATGGAGAATCAGAGCGTTGGGTAGTCATTCGCCATCAACCGGGATCACCACTTGAATTTTGGATCATTTCCACCAATGATACTGGGATCTTAGCTGTTTTTGTTGACACAATTGAGACCGATAATCCCAGAGTGACATATCTCGAACCCTTATCAGAACCGCCAATTGTTAAAATCGATCCGGATATCACATTCCATTATGTTAAGCAAGGCCCAGATCAGGAACCAGTCATCTTAATGGTTGAACAAGAAATTATCTTCGCTTCGGACCGAACAAAATTGGAATTGGATTACCTGGAAGTGACCCTATTGACTGGTGGAGATCCGGTCTTCGTTAAAAATGAATTAATCGTCCTCAGGACATCACCACACTTCACATGCTCATACCTTCTTTGTCCTCGATTTTTGTATTTACTTGGCTTGGCAAGTGAGCTATCAAACGATAAGTATGCCGCAGTTGCAGCGTATTTGGAATTATGGCGGGAATATCCGGATAGCCCCTATGCAACCATGGCGCGCTTTAAACTGGTGTCAACTATTACTCCTGCACCTACCTTTACCCCAACCTCCACGCAAAGCGTAACAGTGACCCCCACAGAGTCCGGGACCCCCCTGACTCCAACACCGATAGTTACTGATACACCGGAAGGTTACCCTCCACCTGGAAACACTCCTACCAGTACTCAGCCAGGATACCCGTACCCGTAATTTTGAACTCTCTGGACTGGAAAATTGGTCCCCTCGAGAAATTGGAGATAATTAAGATATGACATCATCTCCACCGATGTGGAGGTTATTACGCACACCGCCTGCACAAGGCGCCTGGAATATGGCTGTTGATGAGACGATACTGGAATTCGCGGGGAGAGGGGATGTCCCACCAACACTGCGCTTGTACGCCTGGTTGCCTGCCTGCTTATCTCTTGGTTACGCGCAACCGATAAAAGATGTTGATCTAGATCGCCTACAGGATCGAGGCTGGGGAATTGTACGTCGCCCGACTGGTGGTCGGGCTATCCTCCATACAGATGAACTGACCTATAGTGTCTGCGGTCAGAATTCCGACCCACACCTGTCAGGCAGTGTCCTGGAAAGTTATCAGCGTCTATCTCTCGCCTTACTCGAGGCTTTACGACTGATGGGAATCGAGGCAGATTCAGCAAAAAAATCTTCACTCCAAGATTCTAATGCCAAGGACAACCCGGTATGCTTCGAAGCACCATCAAATTATGAAATTACTGTGGCTGGAAAAAAGTTGATCGGCAGCGCCCAAGCCCGTCGGAAATCGAGTGTTCTGCAGCATGGTTCTTTACCGCTATCCGGTGACTTGACCAGAATCCTCCAGGTGCTCAACTACCCTGATGAAATCCAGCGACGTAAAGCAGAAAAGAAATTACTATCTCGCGCCACCACGATCGAAGCTGTGCTCGGTTATCGGGGAGACTGGTGGATTGCTTCTCAAGCATTCCGGGCAGCATTCAGATCAGTCCTGATGTTGAACTTGCAACCAATGGGGTTGACTGCTGCAGAAGGCCGGAGAGCAATGGAACTTTATCGAGAGAAATATAATAATCCGGAATGGATAGGAAAATACTGAGAGTCCAAGCTTCATAGTCAACCGTGGTTCTCTGATATGATTAACACGATTGGATAATAACGCAAACTAATAACTTTGTATTCATCCACCCTTCTCTATTTGAGAATTTAGTTTCCATCAAATCTGATCTCCAATAATCGTTATAAAACCTTCTCGATGAGCCTTGGATTACTGACACTCCACTTGCACCTGGCAGGATGTACCTCGCTGAAGGAGAAACGAAGGCGGTTGAAACCGCTTCTCCATCGTTTGCACCGCGAGTTCAATATCTCTGTTGCTGAGGTTGACTACCAGGACAGCTGGCAGGAAGCCGTAATTGCCTGTGCGTTGATCAGTAATGATAATGGCCACACTCAACGCTGTCTACATGATGTCATCCGCTGGATCGAAAAATCATGGCCAGATGTGACTTTATTGGATGACCGCTTGGAAATTGTGTGATTGTTCAATTGTGAAATTAGATAAATAATTGTTAAGAACATGGGTCTAACCATACTTGTTATCACGATCCTGGTGTTACTGCTCGCCTATCGTTACTACACTGTACGTAAAATAAACCAGAACGTTGAACCTAGTTGGTCCAGGTCGACGCCCTCTCGCCGCTATATGGATGGCGTGGATTTCATGCCTACACCAACAGGCATTCTGGCAGGTTTTCAATTTAAATCCATATCATTGGATGTGATTATCGGTCCGGTAATCGCAATTCAATTTGGTTGGCTGCCAGCCATTCTTTGGCTATTAATTGGAGCAGTCTTCTTTGGATGGGTCCAGGATTATCTGGTCACAATTATGTCTATGCGAAAGGCAGGCAGACCGGTTAGCGATCTTATTGGATCTTATTTCAATCCCACAGCGCGGTCTGTAATCTTGATTTTTATCTTTATATATTTATTGATCATTTTGGGTCAGTTTGGTTTGCTTCTATCTACCCTGTTGGGGAAAGAAAACGTACCTTTCAGTATATTATTCTTGGTCCTCGCTGGGTTTTTAGCCGGATTGATGATCTATCGCTGGCGAATCAATCTGATTTTGACAACGTTGCTCTCGCTTCTGGTCGCATTCCTCGGGTTTTGGGTCAGCTCAATTCCTAAAATCCAGAACCTAGTGGCATCGATTAATGGAATAATCCTTGATCAAGGCACATTGAACCTGCAAAGCTCTTTTATTTCAGGAGATATCTCATGGTATTCAATGATCTGGATTGTGATCCTCTTTTCTATTTGTTATCTTGGAGCAATCTTGCCTATCTGGCAATTTTCTGTGCCATTTAATTATGTGTCTTCATGGATAGTAATAATAGGGATTGGTCTGGCAGTTCTCGGTTTGCTCCTGGGTACGTTCAACGGATCGATCAATGCGGTTTTTGAAATCCCCCCACTGGTTTCGACCTTCCAGCCTAACCTTGGACCTATCTGGCCGATTCTATTCGTGACTCTCTCAAGCGGGGCAGTATCGGGTTGGCACTCCTTGGTATCATCTTTCTCAACTTCACGCCAGGTCGAAAAGGAGCCATTAGCTCTGCCAGTAACAACTGGTGCGATGTTTACAGAAACGGTGATGGTTGCCATTATTATTGTCTTTGCAGCCACATTTGGCATTTCCTCTGGAGCCTTCAGTTCAGAGCAAAACTTTTCCCTGACAGCAGGTCCAGCCAGTGTATTTGCCACTGGATTGGCAAGAACCTGGAACGTGATTGGATTTTCCGAATCAACAGGAAATTCATTCAGCGCTTTGTTCTTAACCCTGATGGGAATTACCGTTCTCCAACTAGTGCTGCGTTTCGCGAGAATCGTCAATGCAGACCTTATTGGTACACGAATTTCCGCTTTGAAAAATCCAAAACTTGGCACGCTCTTCGTCATCATTCTCACTCTGATAATCGTTGTGTTTGGATTTTGGCAATCGCTGTGGGTTTTGTTTGCTGGGGCGAACCAACTCCTGGCATCTATTGTCCTCCTTCTTATATCCACCTGGTTAGCTAAGCATGGGAAATCTTTTTGGTGGACGCTCCTCCCAGCAGGATTCTTATTTATGACAGCCTTGGCTGCCTTGTTTTATAGCGCTATATACCAGGCACTCTTCCAGCAAATAATTTTCGAATCTGAAATAAACCCATCTCTCATACTCGGAAACACAATTACTGTTGGTTTTGGTCTATTATTCATCATCGCAGGTTCCTACTTGTTTTATATTGGCATACGAGCGTTAAACCGGGCTCGTATCACAGAAAGATAATTCAAATTGGAATTCTTCACCGTCTTATACTGCCATACCTGCTCAAAGGAGCTTCAACAAAAACAACAAATACTTGCCGGGTAGGATCCGGATTAGATAAAGGAGTCATTTATATGGATCTTGGATTACAGGGGAAAAAAGCGCTGGTCACTGGTTCCAGTCGAGGGTTAGGTTTTGCAACTGCAAATCAATTAGCAAAGGAAGGTTGTGAAATCGCCATCAACGGTCGAAATCAAGAGAGACTCGCAGCTGCTAAACTACAAATAGCTGCTCATCCAGGTAGCAAAATCGTTCCCATCACAGCGGATATCACACAAACGGATCAAGCTGACAAAGTCGTTCATCAAGCAGCCGATTCCCTCAATGGTCTCGATATTTTGATCACAAATTCAGGTGGGCCACCTTCAGGAAAATTTGAAAGTTTCGACGACCAAACCTGGCAAAATGCAATTGAACTGAACTTCCTGAGCCATATGCGGCTGATTCGTGCAGCATTGCCTTACCTGGAAGCGTCAAATTCTGCAAGCGTGCTGACGATAACTTCAATGTCAGTGAAACAACCTGTGCCAAACCTGGTTCTATCTAATAGTGTCCGTAGCGCAACCGTCGGGCTTACAAAGACTTTAGCACTTGAACTAGGAGATAAGGGGATTCGCTTCAACTCGATCTTACCGGGTTGGACAGAGACAGAACGAGTTCAGGAGTTGATGGCGTTTAGGGCTGAAACAAACCAAACGACTATCGAGGAAGAGACCGCCAAACAAGCCAAGGACAGTCCTTTTGGTCGAATGGGGACCCCACAAGAATTTGCCAATATTGCTGTCTTCCTTGTCTCACCTGCTGCCTCCTATGTCACTGGGGGGATGATAGTCGTTGACGGAGGCATGTATAAAGCCACCTACTGATCAATTAAAGGAGGGCAGTCATCCTGCCTCAAAATCCGGAGTCGGCGTCGGGGGAATATCGGTGGGAAAATCCGTCTCTGTCGGAGGGGGTGGAGGTGTGTTCGTAGGGGGTGGAGGGAGAGTCGAGGCGGGTATCTGGAGCTCCGTTGGTTGACTCTGACCTTCTTGGGCTACAGCAGTCAACTCAGCTGCTTGCTGGGCGATCACCGTCGCCTGAACGCCAAGTGCGATTTGTGTTGCATTGGTATCTTCAACTATTTTTTTGGGCAATTTGTGTACTTTGCAGATCAAAAGCAGCTTGAGTCCCAACAAAACCATTCTCAACATCAGGGTTTTGACTGCAAGCCGCAGTCGTCAGCAATATCATGGTAAAGATCCCAATAACCCACTTTTTTTGACCGCAGAAATTCTGGTGATAATTCGTTCGATTCATCATAATCCTCAGGAACTCAACCTCTTTATGTTTTGCCAATTTGGACGTTCTAAAATCCTTAGAAAATATAGTGGGATTAAATAGTGAATCAATATAGCTTGCAGATTTGAAGGCAAGATGAAAAAAATCTGACTAATATGGGGGAAATTCGTTTTATTGATGTGAAGGTGGGTCAACTGTCATCGCAAATAAACAGCTAGGAACTCAAGCATATTGAGAAGCCAGATGTAAGCGTTCTGAGGTTGAGTCTTCAACGTTAGAAGGCACGTGGATGTTTACTGCACATGGAGCAATACTTTTCCTTCGCTCCATAATTCCTCCAAGCGGTAGTAATCTCTCCGCTGAGGAGAAAATATATGTAAAATTATGTCTCCGTAATCCACTAACATCCATCCGTCCTCAGCTTGACCTTCAATACGGGCATTGATCCTGAATTCTTTTTTTACTTGGTCAATGGCAGAATCAACCAAAGCCTGAATCATACGATCAGTGCTTCCTGAACAGATGACAAAATAATCGGCAAATATGGCAATATCATGTAGGTCGATTAGGATGATATCCACCCCTTTTTTATTTTCCAATGAGCTAACGATCGTTCGTGCAATTTCTAATTTTTCCAGACTTCACCTCGTAAATTTCAGTTCTTAGATTAATTGATTGACTCGGCTTCTTCAAGTGTAGCTGAGTATATTGGTGTATAAACAGCACCATCAGGTTTTAAATCACTGCGGTACAGGTACACTGTTTTCAGGCGCGTAGCACCTAAAAACCCAACTTTATAGTTTTCCAGAACTTCTGCGATTGCATGCACATCTTGAGCTGATGCGTTTCGTGAAACTCGACCAAAGGTCAAATGCGCGGAAAATGGGCGATGTTCTCTCGAGTAGCCAAGGCGGGCAGTTTCGATTTCGATATTGTGTTGCAGGGTAACCAGCTCCTGGGGAACTTCCATTCCAACCCAAATTACTCTTGGATTATGTGGCTTTGGGAAGGCGCCAATACCTCCCACACTGATATCACATTCACTGTGACTGGATACTACTTTACCTAGAATGTCTTTTAATATTTCCAGGTTCGCGGTGGAGACATTACCAAGAAATTTCAATGTCAGGTGGATATTTTCCACAGGCACCCATCTGACCGGTATGTCCTTCATGCGCGCTCGTAAATCGAGCGAGACCTGATCGATCCGCTCTAGGATCTCAGGAGATAAATTAACCGCAATGAAGGCACGAATTACAGACATTAATCCTAAGCCATTCCTTCCCCAGACATGGTGACCGCGTCATCGATGGCTTTTTTCAAATCTGAGAAAGATACCGGCTTGGTTAAATAAACACTTGCTCCGGCGTCTAAACCCTCATTAATATCTTCTGGGAGGGTCTTTGCGGAAACAATAATCACTGGAATATCGGACAAACTTGGTTCAGCCTTCATATACTGTAATACTTCCAATCCAGATACCTCAGGCATCATGAGATCGAGAACTACTGCGGATGGTTTTTGCTCGGCAATCTGGGCTACTGCGGAGGAACCACCGAAATATTTCACAACCTCATAACCGCTGATACGCATCATCTCTGCGTACATCTCAGCCGTATCAGGTTCATCTTCGATGATGACAATCTTCCTACATTCTGGTCCCATGTTTAGCTACAAATGAGAATTCTATCCTTATCCAATATTCAAAACCAATTATTAAAAAACATAGCATAAGTTTAGCATTAATTCAAGTAAAGTTTTCACTGTGAAGTTTTTCTGCGATCATCTGTTAACAAACGCTGGTAATCTTCTTCTGTATCAATATCAAGCAATATGGATTCATCATGCCAATCAACCCAGTCCACTGAATACTGGGAAAAGAGAGATCTTCCACCAGTATCTCCTCGAATGGTTTGAAGATCGCTGAAGGTATTGCGATCGAAAAGTACTGGATTTCCACGCTGACCGTCAACCAGAGGCGCGATAATTGGCGCCAGTGTACTGGTGTGTTTCTCAATTAAAGTTCGGAGTAAAGTCGTAGAAATCTGTGGTTGGTCGGCAAGCAAGAAGATCGCCGCACCGAATCCACCCGGAAGAGCTGTCAAACCCGCCTGAATTGAAGAGCTTTGCCCAAGCTGCCAATCTGGGTTATCTACAAATTCTACGGGCAAATCATTCATTACTTCTTTAATCTCCTCTCCAGCAGCGCCGACAACAATAATAACCTTATCAAATCCACCGTCCAATGCCGCACATGCAACATGGCGGACCAACGGTTCGCCTCTCCAGGGAAGCAGCTGTTTGCTGCCACCCATGCGATCGGACCCACCAGCTGCCAGGATTATCGCCGCAATTTGCTCATGTACAGCAAAGATATCACACCTTTCAGGAATCTGATCGGCTGGGATTCCCAGTTCTGTTTCATTTAGTTCTTGAAGATCTTTCTTGAAAGAGGAGACAACAGCTGCTTCATACCAAGGAATTAATTTTCTGGCTATTCTATTCCCTTGCGCCTGCAGCTGCACATTATCCGCCTGGTTGAGTAAACAAACCTTTCTCACCCCCTCTGGGATACCTTTGAGGCCTCCCAAAGGATCGATCAATACCTGGATAATTTCTTCCGTAGTAATCTCTTCTCCCTTGTTCATATCTGCCATTTCTGCAAAAATATCAACCCGGTGAACCCATTCGTCAGTTAACGGTTTTCCCAAAGCGGTGAGCCCGGCAACGACAACAACGCTATCCACGAAAGATGGGATCACTGGCTCATTTGATGCTGGTGCTTTCATGGGTCGCTGTCGTGAGCCATCTGCTTCGATCAATAAATTAATTCCGCGGCGTTTCGCAAATTGATAAACCCCTACTAAAATCTCTTCTGGGACTCCCAAAACACGCCCGGATTCATTCTGCTCACCTATGAGAAGCACAACTTCGTTTTCCAATTGAGCGAATATTATTTCTATGTCTGAAATATCATCGACTGTGATGGTTCGATCTGCAAAGGAAAGTTGTTCGAGAGACAGATGCGTGGTTGTTGTGACCAAAACAGGAGTACCCAACTGCCGCGCGAGTGTAAAGAGCGCAGTCGTCTTACCCCCAGAACCGCTAAAGGCAATACACTCCCCTGGATCAACTCGCAATGCTCGGCTCAGGTCCATGAATTTCTTGTACTTATCGCCCTGTTTCCTGTCGTAGAGTCCTTGAGGTCAGGATAGCTTCCAGGACACCCCCAGCAATTGCCAGAGATTTATCGGAGACCAATGTACAATAACTGGGATCATCTCTCGGATCGAGATCCCCAACTTTAAATCCTTTATTGACGTGCAAACCAGAATGAAGGAGCCCCCGTAAAACTCCCTTGAAAGGCGCCAGGATTTGATGACCATTGACTTCAGCTATCAGATCACCAGCATCCAGGTGCTGACAAATTTCGGCATGAGATTGGAATAAACCCTCGACTGGTGAACGCAGGACTCGATCGTGGTATTGATTTCCAAACCCTTCCGGAACTCCTGTATTGGGTTGTGCGCTCCCCTCCCATATCACCCTGCCCAGAAAATGACCCCGGTTCGTTTCGATTACAGCATGACAATTTTCACCGGCAACAAATCCTGGACCTAACCCGATCACCAACGATGCTGAATCCAGATCCAAATATGGGGAGCTTTTTGTCATCCTGCCATCGACCAAGGCTGAAATCCGCACTGAAGCTTGATCCATCTCCTTAAGGATGGTGCAGTCAGGGTCAACCAATACTGGAATGACACCCTCTTCCCAAGAATCTTGAATGCCTGTTAATGATTTGACACGCTGAGCGATTACACCCTCAACTTGCATTTCCCCCTGGTAGATCGCTTCCGCGAATGAAACTGTTCTTCGAATGACCAAGGGTTGGGCTAATTCTGTGATCGCGACCCGCATACCAGAACGGTGCAACCTTAACGCCACACCGCTGGCCAAATCACCACCCCCTCGAATAAGAACATTTTCACTCATCTGCGAATCAACCAATGGAATTCGAATCTAATAAATCCATCGTTTTGTATAAGAAACTACAACCTTATAACTTCCCCAATCCACGCAGTACTCTCTCTGGAGTGAGAGGAAATTCATTGAACCAAACCCCGGTTGCATCGTGCACAGCAGCGATAACAGCCGGTGCAAATGGCAGAAACGGCATTTCAGCCATCCCTCGTGCTCCGAATGGTCCAAGCGGGTCTGGGTATTCCAGAATGAGTGAATGCACACGGTCGGGAATATCGAGTACGGTGGGGATCAGGTAGGTGGACAGGTGTTGGGTCTGGACATAGCCGTTTTCCTGGTGAAAGTCCTCCAAAACGGTATAGCCCGTCGCCTGGACGACAGCACCTTCGATTTGACCGACGATTTGCTGTGGGTTGATAGCGTTCCCGACATCGTCAGCTGAGATCACATCCAGGATGCGCACATGCCCTGTCTCGGTATCGACCTCTGCTATTACAGCCTGGGCAACATATCCGTAAGCGAAATTTGGCTCACAATAGCCTGTTTCAGGATCGTAAGGTGAGGTCCTGGGTGGCGTATATTGGTACCTACCAATCGCCGGTCGGTCTTCCGCCTGCCAACGTTCTTTTGCCAACTCCACCGCTCCCCGAATTGAATTCCCAGACATGAATGTCATCCTGGAAGCCGAAACGCTGCCGGAATTGTCGCTGGTGGCAGTGTCTGAGACGATCATTTCCACTTTATCAAGTGGTACACCAACCGCGTCAGCCGCCATTTGAGCCATGACGGTATGTGCTCCCTGCCCGACATCAGCGCCTGCATGATGCACGATGACTTTTTCAATCTCAGCTTTTCCATGCAGTTCGACTGTTGCCCAACACTCTTCTGGGAAACCAAATGAGAAACCGACATTTTTAAACGCGCAGGCAACCCCAATACCACGTTTGATATGCTCTTCAGCTGGCTTCACAATCTTAAACATTTCTGGTTGTTCACCAAATTCTGGACGTTCCCAACCATCAGCGGTTGATTGCCATCCTGCGGCGCGGGCACAATCTTCAACTACTTGCGCCATAGAGACACCTTTCGGGAGAGGCGTCCCCACTGACAACAAACTGCCTTCCTTCAGCACGTTCCGCAAACGTAATTCCACCGGATCGATTTGCAAAGCCTCTGCTAAATAGTTCATTTGGGATTCTGCAGCGAAGGCACCCTGTGGTCCTCCAAAACCACGGAATGCGCCGCCAGGGATATGATTGGTATAGACGGCGTAAGAGTTCACCTTGACGTTCTCGATCTCATAAGGTCCGGTGCACATCAAGGTCGCATTTCCGAGCACTTTGGTCGAGGTATAAGCATATGCACCCCCATCAGCGACCACTTCCATCTCTGCAGCGATCACCTTACCCTCCTTTGTAGCACCCCATTTGGCCTTGATGATATAAGGATGGCGCTTGTGATGCCCAATGATTGATTCTTCTCTACTCCAGATGATCTTGATCGGGCGGTTGATACCACGTTGAGACAAACGCCAGGCTGCCAATGCGAGCACAATCTGGACCGACATATCCTCTCGACCACCGAATGCTCCCCCTATAGCTGGATAAATAACCCGGATTTGATCTGGAGGTAGATCTAATGCATGGGCGATTTGCTCCTGATCCTCATGGGTCCATTGTCCAGCAACTTCTACTGTCACCCGTCCTTCGTCATCGATGTAGCTCAGACCAGCTTCCGGCTGTAAATAAGCGTGCTCCTGGGAGGGTGTTTTGTATTCCTGCTCCACGATCACATCTGCCTGGTCAAATGCAGCACTAACATCTCCTTTTAGAATGCGATAATGGCAGAAAACATTCGAATCTAAGTCAGGATGGAGTAAGGTCTGACCTTCTTTCCTTGCCTCCAGGGGATCGGTGATCACCGGTAAATCATCGTATTCGATCTCGATTAATTGGCAGGCTTGAGCAGCGAGGTCTTCGGAATCTGCAACCACGACAGCAATCTGATCACCGATAAAACGCACACGGTCAGCAAATAGCTTATCTGATCCGGGACCACATAAAACTGGTTGATCGGGCATGATCAATCCATACTCATTGACGGGAACGTCCTTTGCCGTGAACACACCCAGAACACCTTCAAGCGCTTCAGCTTTTCTGGGGTTAATACTGCGGATTATGGCGTGCGGACGGACAGCGAACAAAATCTTCATGTATGCCTGGTCTGGCAAATTGATATCACCGGGATATAAGGTCTCTCCGGTGACTTTACCAAGGGCATCGGATCGCTGGACAGATTGACCAATTGAGGGCATAGACGAGTTCTCCAGGCAGGGTAGATTGAATTCGGATCTTGGAATCTTTTAATTTCCTTTCGATTATACCCTGCCTGAGACTTGTGATAATCGATCGAAACGGTTATCACTACTCAAAAATGATCAGTGAATTATGAAACCCCGCAAAAAACGCGGGATAAATATGAGACAGAGAAAATATACGGATTGGGTGCAGGGTCAAGGGGGGTTTTGAGTAAAAAAAATAAAAATTTTTCGCATAAAAGCTCGCAGCTCAAAATTACGGAGAGTATTAATCTGATCAACACTGCAATATAGCACATATGTTCTGCTTTGAGAAGGTGATTAAAGGGGGGATTTATTAGATTTGCGGAGAAATGAGGTTATTTCAATCTTCCCACAACCATCCCCACAGGGGTGAGGGTTACACAAACCACAATTTTTGTAACGAAACCAACTTTTTGGCACGAAAGTGAATATTATATCTCCAGGAAATGCGTTTACGCTGCGAAGCTCATTTGCTTTTTATTCAATGAGGAATACAAAATCATCATCACTGCCATTGAATCTTTCAGCATTAATGTTGACACCTCGAATCACTGGCACTCCCGAGTCGACAAAATTATCGGTTTTCATTCGAGATCCAAATGGACCCATCGCTATTGCGTTAGGTTTGTTGGCCTTTATCCCATCAATGATTGTTTCTTGCCAACTTGGTGTCATAGCCTAATTTATTGATACTGTTCTTGATATTTTCTTCAAGGTCATGAGATTCAAGGAGTCGTTTTTTCAGATTATTCGTCAACCGCTCCATTTTCTCTTCGAAGGGTTCGTCGTCTTCGTTGAGACCGTCAAGGCACAAAAAGACCTTTCAGGTTTCGGAAATCTGAAAGGTCTCAGAGCCAGTCTCTATGCCGCCACGTATTGGCGCACATCCACCAGCGCGCCGGCGTTTGCCATCTGCTCGGCGGTTTTGAGCAATTGGGCGGTGGTGGTTTCATCGACGTAGGCCTCACCGCAATTGGGGCAGACCTGCGCCGGAACATCTTTAACCACCATGGTCAGGCCGCCGCGTTCTAACGTAACGGTGGTAACGCCGGGTTGGGTCTCAGCTTGTTTGCAAATCAGGCATTTCATCGCTTCCTCCGTCTGAAATTAGCTTCCCACTGATTAGGATCGGGTTCGTACACGGTTACAACAATCCATTGGTCGTCTTCGATATTGTCCGCCACAACGATATGCAACGGGCGGGCGCCACGCCACCCAAGCACCAACCGGCTGGGATAGGGCGTATCGTCGGGATAGTCTTCGATGGTCTCGCCATTCTCCAGCACATATCGTATATCAGCATCTGCCACGCCCCGCACGAACATGCGTTGGATGGTGTGAATGCGAAAAATGATTTTCATTATCCGTTATTATACCCCGCCCAACATTTCCAAATTGTTTCGGATGATTTGCTCCAGTTGAGCACTGGCTTCGAATTGTTCATCCAGTTCGGCGGTCAGCCGCTCCATCTTTTCTTCGAAGGGTTCGTCGTCTTCGTCCAGGTCGCCCAGACCTACGTAACGCCCTGGGGTAAGAACGTAATCGTGTGCGTGGATTTCATCGAGGGTGGCGGATTTGAAGAAGCCGGGGATGTCTTCGTAAGCTAATGCACCACCATTACCTGGTTGAACATCACTATCGGGCAAACGGCCGTTCGCCCCTTCGGGTAGTGTACTCCTCCAGGTGTGGTAGGTCCCGGCGATATTGTTCAGCTCTTCTTCAGACAGTGCGCGATGGGTGCGGTCGATCAGGTGACCAAAGTTGCGGGCGTCGATGAAGAGGGTCTCGCCGCGGCGATCGCGTTCGGGAGTATCTCGTCCGGTACCTGTTCCACGGGATTTGTCGCGATCCAAAAACCACAGGCAGACCGGGATCTGGGTGGTATAGAACATCTGTCCCGGCAGAGCCACCATGTAGTCCACCAGGTCAGCCTCGATGAACGCTTTACGGATCTCGCCTTCCCCATCGGTGTTGGAGGACATCGAACCGTTAGCCAGGACGAACCCGGCCCGGCCGTTGGGTGCCAGGTGGTGGATCATGTGCTGCACCCAGGCGAAGTTGGCATTGTTTTTTTTGGGGGCTGCCCGTACTTCCAGCGCACATCATCCCCCAGCTGCTCGCCGCCCCAGGCTTTCATATTGAAGGGCGGGTTGGCCAGGATGAAATCCACCCGCAGGTCTGGGTGCAGGTCGTTGAGGAAGGAATCGCCATTGTGAGGACCGATATCACCTTCGATGCCGCGTATGGCCAGGTTCATCTTGCACAGCCGCCAGGTTGTAGGGTTCGATTCCTGCCCGTAGATGGATAGATCGAAGCGCCCGCCGCCGTGGGCTTCCACGAACTTCTCCGACTGCACGAACATGCCCCCGGAACCGCAGCAGGGGTCGTAGATGCGGCCGCCGTATGGCTCCAGCATCCGCACCAGCAGTTCCACCACTGAACGTGGGGTATAGAACTGACCACCGCGCTTGCCTTCCGCTTCCGCAAAACGACCCAGGAAGTACTCGTATACCCTCCCCAGGATGTCCTTTGAGCGGCTCTCTTTATCGCCCATACCGATGGTGCCGACCAGGTCGATCAACTGGCCCAGGCGCTGCTTGTCCAGTGTCGGTCGGGCGTAATCTTTGGGCAGCACTCCCTTTAGGGATGTGTTCTCCCTTTCGATTGCCACCATGGCATCGTCAATGATCTGGCCGATCTCGGGCTGTTTGGCGCGCCCCTAGAGATTTGTCCAACGGGCCTCCTTAGGCACCCAGAAGATGTTCTCGGCGACGTATTCATCCCGATCTTCGAGCACTTCGTAGCGCGCCTGCGGCTCTTTAATGAAATAATCGCTTTCCGGTTCAGCGGTCCACAATTCGAGCTGCTGGTAGTGTTCCATGAATGCGTCTGAGATGTACTTGAGGAAGATCAACCCCAGTACAACGTGCTTATACTCGGCGGCGTCCATGTGGCCGCGCAGGTTATCGGCAGCCTCCCAAAGCTTATTCTCGAAGCCTAGGTTGGCACCATTAGAGGTATTGATTACTGGGTTAATAAATAACTAAGATGATGCTTGGAGATGGATAATCAACATCATTTTACTGAGTGAAATAAGTGTGAATAATTCGACATATTTTGCAATATTCGAGCATTCTGAGGGTCATTCATCATTGTTATTGCAACTTTACCATTAAATACCAGGCAATAAAGGTTTGAGCCACGGCATACCCAACAATATGGCGATCAATGAGAGGCAAAACCAGAAGGCAATAATTTAACTTTGGACAAAGGAGACTCAACCACTTTGCGCTTGCACACCGAAAAGGTGGATTATGGGAAGCCCAAAGGCTGGGCTATAATAGTAGATGGCAATTGCCGCCACTCCCCCAGGCAGAATTGGGACAGGACTCCTCGTCATTGCTCGGGACAGGTCCCGCGATTCTGCTGGGGATGTACAGCTCGAATTTTTTTATCGAAGATGGGGGCTAATCAAAAGGAGGATCACAAATAGCCGTGATAAAGGTTGTCGAATTGGTGGGCGTTTCCCCAACCAGTTGGGAGGATGCAGCCAAGAATGCAGTGGACGAGGCATCTGAAACGGTGCGAGACATTGGTGGGCTGGATGTGATGAACCAGACCGCGATTGTCAAGGACGGTGTTATCACTGAGTACCGCGCTAATGTAAAAATCTCCTTTATAGTGGAGGAAGTAAGAGCCTGAGACTGCATAAGCAGTCATTGGCTGCCAGCAGCTCTTCATTGAGAGTGATCTCGCATTACCGTTGCCGGGAACTACCAATATCCAAGCAGCGGTTGTGCTTCGCGCTAAATTTCAGCGCATAGCTAAACACCAGCTTGTCCCATTGGGTCCACGACCACTTCAAGGGAGGATTATTATGTTACCTTTGCAGGATCTCAATCCCAGACGTCGGACTCCTTTCATCACCTAATCCTTGATCGCAGGTAATGTAGGTGTATTCCTGTGGATGCAGTTATACACTGCTGCCGAACAACAAGAATTTTTTTGCAATTCTCTATCGTCCCGGTCAATATCACTGAGAATCCACTCGCCCTCGAAACTCTGTTGGATATTACCCGGAGCATGTTCTTCCATGGTGGCTAGGTACACTTAATCGGTAACATGCTTTATCTGTGGCTGTTCGGGGATAATGTTGAGGATCGCATGGGCGCGTTTCTCTATTTAATCCTGTATTTCTTGAGCGGGATCGTCGCCGCGACCACACAAATCCTGATCGATCCCTATTCCCGGATCCCGCTGATCGGTGCGAGCGGCGCCATCGGAGACGTTCTCGGTGGATATCTGCTCCTCTTTCCCGGTGTGCGAGTAAGAGGTATCATTCCGCTCGGACGATACGCCAGGGTTCAAGATTGGCCTGCATGGGCGGTGTTGGGCTTGTGGTTTGTGCTGCAAGTGGTGTATGGAGCACTATCCGTTTTTCCCGGAGGTGGTGCATCTGGAGGCGTGGCTTTCTTTGCGCATGTTGGTGGGTTCGTCTTTGGGATGCTGTACACTTGGATTTTTATGAGACTTGTCCCCCAACTTCCGGTGGATCTGCGACGCGATGTGCTGTACGAACGCGCTGAACGCTACCGCTACTGAGCATCGCATCAACCACTAACCCTCAGAGATGATTTGAACGGTCCAATAAGTGGTTGGATCAATTCATAGAAAATGTTAGCTGGGAATTCGGGTCCTGCCTTTGACTTCGCTTAAACAGCTCAAGATACCCAACAGCAGGCACTTGTTTGGTTCCGCTTCATAAATTGTGGGCAGATTGAAGATTTATCGAGCGTATATTCCGCGTGCTGCAATGCTGATATAAACGCCCTGCCTATGCTCTTATATCTCTTCAGCCAGTTCTATAAATCGCTTGTATGGGATGGCTACCCAACTCTCGGCTAAGAAGGCACCACTTTGAAGACTTATCAGTGAGACCTTAGCAGCTGTTTCTTCGTCGGGTGCTTCGTAGATGTCAAGAAAATCATATGGTCCGAGTAATGCATAATGGGCAAGAAAATTAACCTCTGGGCATTTCTCCTTGACCTGCTCTAACCACAAGCGGCCCAGTCGTGCTTGGTCTTTTACCTGTCTCGACATATCTGGACCAAGCTTGGTCATAAGAACGAAGGTTTGCATGGAAAGCCTCCTATAGGATTAGATTATCGGTGGTGACATCACGAATTATTTTCATATTACTAATCAGTATATAACAACTATCGAATCCCTGCAATTGCTGCATCCAATGGGTGTGTCCAATTGGACATATGTATACAAGGGAGATATGGGGTGAAAATTGCTTCGTAATTGTCCCAAAGCCAATCACCTGTTACGTTGGTCTTT
>DAOVCZ010000196.1 GCA_030669775.1 Chloroflexota bacterium
GGCGATGATCTCAACCCTGGTGACAAGTTCAGGATCCAACAAACGGGAGCGGATTCGACCTTCGATCTCTTCCAGGGCGAGATTGGTGGTGACAACCAAGGGAAGGCGGTTGATATAACGATAATTAACGATCTGGAATAACTTTTCCTGAGCCCAGGAGGTTGCATTTTGAGTCCCAAAATCATCCAGAATTAGCAGGGAAATCTGGCGTATTTCTTCAAATCGCTGTTCAAAAGAAATTTCAGGATCATCGTAGGAGAAACGCAACGCATCTAGGAGATCGGGGACAGTGAGAAAAAGTGTGGGAACACCAAGCCCGACGACAAAATTGGCTATGGCGGCTGCCAGGTGGGTCTTGCCACTTCCGTAAGGACCTTCAAGTAAGAGCCAACCTTGCATCGATCGGGCAAACTGCTGTGCTTGATTGTAGGCTAATTCGATCGAATCTGCTTGGTACTCTCTTACACCAATTAATCCTCGGAGTTGAAAGTTATCGAAGGTCAGATGGTGCAGCTCGTCCAGATTGCTGAGCGAATACAAACGTCGGTGGACCTGCTGGCTCACTTGAGCCTGCCGGCAGGTGCAGGTTAAGATTTTTCCGAAATCTTGATGCCCGATTGGAACGTCAGCGCGCAAATAACCCAAACCCCCGCAATATGGACATTCGGGATCACCCAGCAGATCGGTCTGATCGGATGGTGTATTATCTTCAGTGTTCGATGAAGTCGGAGAATTCTCCTTCGATGTAGCGGCGGCGATCCTTTTCAGTGTCTCGTCGATCCTTTCGCTCATCACGTCCTCCTTCCTGCCAACGTTTGAGAATGGCATCCACATAGCTCCAGCGGCGGACATTGTTCTCTACCGCGATGCGAACCGCATCCTCGATCCATTTGTACGGGTATGTCCCCTCGGCATCCTTCAACGTCTCAGCGATCATGGGTGTCAGTGGTCCGATGTTCTCTTCATATAGATCATAGATATTCGCTGCCTCAACGAGCAGCTCCAAGGGAGAAGCTGGATCACCCGAATGGCGCCATTCACCTCGTTCAATTGCCTGAACGGCTGCCCTACCTTTAGGCGTATTGAGAAAATAGAAATCTTCTGCGCCAGTTTCCAATT
This sequence comes from Chloroflexota bacterium, assembly GCA_030669775.1. Taxonomy (GTDB): domain Bacteria; phylum Chloroflexota; class Anaerolineae; order Anaerolineales; family UBA4823; genus PFL25. The sequence goes on from DAOVCZ010000196.1 coordinate 1,120, forward strand.
CTAAGGTAGCTTTTATGAAGGTGTTTCGCTGGAGGCAGCGTGCTAAGGCTTCTTCCAGGTTCGTTCTGGCCTGCTGTGGGTCCTCAGCCAGACTTAACATAAAATCTTGATCCTCAAGGAAATCTTGGCGCCTCATGTAGCGGAAGGCTCCTTCCATATGATCCAGAAACCAAAAAGCGTACAGTGTGGTCTTCAATTCACCCAGATGGTCGATAAGAGGCAGCAGGCTGCGGAAAAAAAGATCCGGGATGCTTGTGAATTGAACTTTACCTTCGGGAAATCCAGAAAACGATTTCATCAGCAAATCCAGGTCAGGCAAGCTGTGAGAGATTGAGATCCCGGGTGGCAGCGTTCTCGAATTTCGCCAGTTTGCTTCTGAAGATCAGTTCGATAGAACCTGTCGGCCCGTTGCGGTGTTTTGCAACCTTGATCTCGGCAACATTCGGGCGGGTAGTGTCTTTATCGTACATATCCAGGCGGTGGATAAACATCACTACATCCGCGTCCTGCTCCAAACTGCCACTCTCTCGCAGGTCGGAAAGCTGCGGCTCTTTGTCAGCGCGCTGCTCAATGGCACGTGAGAGCTGGGCAGCCGCCAGCACAGGAACATTCAACTCTCTGGCAAGGATCTTCATATTGCGCGAGATATAGGAGACCTCCTGGACCCGGTTTTCAATCCGTATGCCGCCGCCCATCAACTGCAGGTAATCGACAAGAATCAGGTCTAAGCGGAATTCCAGGTGCAGTCGACGGCACTTGGTGCGCAGTTGCAGCGGTGTCAAGCCAGGGGTATCATCGAGGAAAATGCGTGTATCACCTAAGACCTCGATAGCATGAGCAAAAAGAGGCCACTCGTCTTCGGTCAGCTTCCCTGTGCGCAGATGGTGGATATCGATGCCAGTTTCCTGGGCGATCAGGCGCTGTACCAGTTGCTCGTTTGCCATTTCCAGTGAAAATACTGCTACATGTTTCTTGTGGATCTGGGCTGCGTTTTTAGCAGCTGAAAGCATAAAGGCAGTTTTACCCATCCCGGGGCGTCCAGCAATCAGCAAGAAATCCGAGGGCTGCATACCTCCCAACAGGCGGTCCAGATCGATAAAACTGGTCGGCACACCGAAGGTATCCTCGCCCCGCCGCATGAGATAATCAATGCGGTCGTAATAATCACTCAATACCTGCTGGATAGGCTGCAGGTCACGCGTCAAACGTCTCTCGCTGACTCCAAAAACAGCTTTTTCGGCCTCATTCATCACTTCATCGATGCCGCTATCTTCTTTATAGGCCATTTTTGCGATCTGGTTGGCGGCATCCAGCATGCGGCGGCGAACTGCTGTCTCTTCAACAACGCGGCCATATGCCTCGGCATGCAGTGAGGTTGGCACATTATTGATCAAAGCGGTCAGGTATGCTGGACCCCCGACCTCACCCAGCTGACCCATCTGGTCAAGCTCTTCTGTAACAGTTAGGAAATCGATTGGCGTTCGTTGTTCCTGCAAACGTGTAAATGCATCCCAAATCCAACGATGCCGGTGGATATAGAAATCATCGGCCATCAGAAACTGGGCAACATCGTAATACGCTTCCGGGTTGATCAGAATTGCACCGATCACGGCTTCCTCAGCCTCCCGGCTATGGGGGACAACCTGAGGTCCAGGAGAGGTATTTACTTCAGCAGTAGAGAACTCAGTCATAGTTCCAAATCGAATAATCAGTTCAGTAAATTCTGGATCACATCTATATATAAGTGAATGACGGATAAAAAACCGGGGTCATCGGCTTAATTGCCGCGTACCCCGGTTAATTCGATACTTCCCACGAGCTTAATCTTCATCCTCCCCACCATTATCTTCATCATCAAGATCGGTTTCGAGGTTTTCGAGGAAATCTTCAAATACGGAAAGGCGCTCAGAACCTGCTTCGGGGGCTCCAAATATCTCTTCACCCTCTTCCTGTATGTCCTCCTCTGGAACAATCCCAGCCGTGTCCATCACTGATCGAGTGACCATAATCGGCACATGTGTGCGAACTGCCAAAGCTAAAGCATCAGAGGGGCGCGAGTCGATATTAACAGTTCGGCCATCCAGCTCGGCCACGATATTGCCATAGAAAGTGTCATCCCGTAAGGCGATAACTTCAACTCGCAAAACCCGGGCATCCAATGAGGTGAAAATATTTTTTACCAAATCGTGGGTCAACGGACGGGCAACCTCAACTTCCTGCAAAGCGATGGTTATCGAATCGGCTTCAGGAGTCCCAATCCAGATCGGCAGATATCGTTCATCGTCAACCTCGCGTAGAATAACGATCCGCTGCTGCGACATCAGACTGACACGGATGCTGTCAATTACTACTTCTACCATTTCCGTCATCGAACGCCCTCCAACACGATTGTTCCCGCTTTATACCACAAAAATTAACTCGTCGACACACTATCTTATTATTTTGTTGCAACTTTGGGGAATCCGAGTTAGCATCTGCAGGATATATTTTAACATGGGGCTGACAGGGACGCAACGTCAGAAGCCGGCATTAATGATCTTCCATCCATCAAATGCCACCAGTTTCATGCTGCAGGGCTTAATTCTGTGATTATCAACCTTTAGTCTTGGGAGCTTTCGCTTCATGCAACCTGGAAAGTATCCTAGCATTTGTCTAACTAATAATCCTGGTATGATGTCTGGATACTTGAGCAAGAATCGGGTGGTTGTAAGGAGGTAATTCTCTATAATTCTTGATACCTGGTCTGACCAATCCAGCTTAAATCAAATTATGAGATGGGAAAATGTCAACGATAGATTACCAGCAATTATCCCAGGATTACGAACGAATTGAGCAGGCGATCCGTTTCATCCAATCACATCATCATGAACAACCGACATTAAATGAAATGGCGCAGAGTGTAAACCTGAGCGAGTATCATTTCCAGCGCTTATTCTCTCGTTGGGTTGGAATCAGTCCGAAAAGATTTATGCAATACCTGACCAAAGAACAAGCCAAGCAATTGCTGACTCAATCGAAGGATTTATTGAACGTGAGC
>DAOVCZ010000031.1 GCA_030669775.1 Chloroflexota bacterium
TAGCCTGAGTACGCCACAAGAAAGGGAATCGTTCCACCAGATAACTTGATACCAGTACAATATCGCAATCGTCGACGATTTTTTTCAAACTTTCAGATTGCCCATCCCGGTACTCCTGCAGATCAATCTCAGGCACATCCAGTGATGATTTTCCAGGGATTGCGATGGTTACGTCCAATGCATCACTTAATGCCCGGCCCATTTCAAGATAGCGCATCCCAGGTCCGGCTAGCTTTTCATCGATAACATCATGGCTGATGATCAGCAGTTTTGGACGGCGGTTGATTGCAGAAAATTCTTCCATTGCTCTGGTTTTACCCTCCAGGATGAGCGGTAGATAATAATTTCCGATCAGGTCCCAGGAAAGTTCAGGCAAGCCACGCCAGATTAATGTTTCGGGCATATTCTGCTGGATAGCGAACAGAGATGAATCCTGCACCACTTTCTCAGATTGGATCACTCTGCGCTCGCGACACAGATCGGGAAAATCATCAATAAAACGCCCCCAACCTCGTAGTATCGCTGGTATGAGATCCAATTTGAAAGCGAGCAGGTAGCGGAACATGTTCACCAGATCAGCTACTAGATATGACAACAAAAACCTGACAAGATATCCATCCAGCAACTTTGCCGTAAATCGCAATCTTCCGTAAACAACGTTTTCAAGCTTTGTTGGGTTCAGGCTGTGCTTATCGCCAACTGGTATGCGACCACTGAATGCATGATACACAATTGCCTTCGGGGCAGCGATGATCTTATATCCTTTTCCTCTCGCCCTGTAGGACCATTCGCTGTCTTCATAATACATCGGGAATTTTTCATCTGCTGGTCCTACTCTTCCCCAGGCTTCCTTGGATATCAATGCAGAGGCAAAACAGGCTGAGGGGAGTTCAATCCAATCATCAAACTGGCCTAAATCCAGGTGACCTAAACCATTATCCACCCCCCAGGAAAAAGCCCCAATACGATTACCCAGTCCATTTAAAAAACCTGGTGCCCAAAGGAATTTCAACTTGGTGGCTACTGCACCACAGTCAGGATTGTCTATTGCCCGGCGATACATTTCTGAGACCGCATTAGGATCCAATCTTGTATCCGGATTCAATAAGAGAGCAAATTCGCCCTCCGATTTTTCAACACCAATATTGATCGCCTTTGAAAATGAGACGGATGTCATCAGGCGATGATATTTCACCTGAGGATAGGCCGAGGAAACCCAAGTGCCTGTACCATCGTCTGAACCATTATCAACCAGGAGGATTTCAATCGGTTGATAAGTTTGCTGACCAATCGAATCAAGGCATTCAGTCAACCACTCCTGGCTGTTATGAGCCACGATAATAATAGAAACGAGAGGACCTGAAACCATTTCGGGATTTTCAGGCTGCCTATCTTGCTCACGGAGCAATAATCCTGCCTCAACCAGGCAGGACAATCCGGCGCGAACCTCATTTTGGTTGACCTCTTGTGCAGTGTATTCAACCAGGATGGTCGACAGGTCCTTGCCTATCGCAAATTTCCAGAAGGCAAACAATTTCGCATCGATGACGATCTTTCCCCCCTCTCCAGTCGAAAGGACATGTCGCCGATCAATCTTAGTTTCTTCTACTCCCAGCGGTTGAAGATACATAAATTAAATAGGTTTCCGCTAATCACTCGACCTGATTCAAAGCGATTGATCGCGACCAAATAAAATTTGCTCTAAAGCACTTCCTTTGGGCACAATTTTCATCCGTAGATTTTGAACACTCTTTATAATTTGCCAGCTGCGGCTATTGATAATATCGTTCAGCTGGTTACCGACTTCGTATAAGCTGTTTTCCAAACCCGCCTGATAATCCTCTGCTTGGGAGATTATTCTCATCAGATTATCGTGTTTCCGAGATTGCAGATCTTGAATCCCATCTCCCGATAGAGCCTGATGATAGACCTGCGACCATTCAGTATATTTCTGCGATAAAAGCCATTGGTCTTTGACTGTTTGTTGAGCTTGAACCGCCAATTTAAAACGTAACGATGGATTTTCGATCAGTTGGGAGAGATATTTTTCCCAATCCTGAGCACTAGATGCCAGATATCCATTAACTCCATGTTCAACAATAGCTTCGTAAGGAGGAAGCTTACTATAAACACCAGGGACGCCGAGTGCACTGTATTCCAGGAACTTCAAAGAGCTCTTTGATCGATTGAACTCATTATCCTTCAGGGGGGCAATTAAGATATCGCAGTCCTGTTGAGTAAAGAACCTGGCAAACTCTCCGTAATCCTCTTGATTCAACTTAATCCATTCTGTTGAGGGCGAATTCAGCAACTCGGGTGGAGGCTGGACTCCCCAAAATCGATATTCCACATAGTCAGAATATTCTTCGCTCAACTTCAATAATGTATCTGCCACCTCGTCCAGGTCCGCCTGGTGTGTCTGTCCCCCCATATATCCGATGGTTACCTTCTGATTATCATTTTCTGAAACTTTTGGTTCCACTATTTCCCATAATTGGTCGTTCAGGTAATTATTCACCAATTTTGTATTTGGGTTTAATTCGGAAAGGTAATCAACCAAAGGTAATGAGCTTGCAGTGACAATATCTGCCTCAAGGATCGCATACAACATGGCCAGCAGTTCACCAATGTAATCTCCACTATGGCTGTGTTCGTCAGGTATCTCGACTAACAAATCATCCATGTCGTACAACACAGGTTTATTATCAAAACGTGCTTCGTTGATGACTCGCTTATAATCCGACCAAAACCTAGGGAAATCACGCTGGATGACCACCATATCCGCGTCAGAGACCAGCTCAGGCGATACTTGTGGTCCGTGATTGCCTTTGATCACCTCAAATCCGGCAAACTCTGCTGGACCAGTAATCCGTAAGACAACCACCGCACTTTCCCATGGTGCAGCAGTATAGACAACAATTTCAGCTGGACTATGCCTTGATGGTTCCGTGCTCATTATCGGTTATTCATTATCAGGAGCAATCCGTTTCCGAATTTGCTTCAACCAAGTCCGGACACCTCCCCCACGCTTATCTTCATCCTGGAGAGTATTCAGCTCACCCCCTGCCAGCTCCTCCCTCATTTCTAACGTTAATTCCCTCAAATCAGTGTTCTCTTTCCACAGCAGCCAATATTTTCGTTCATAGTCCCGCACTACTCGATGGAAGGGCTCATCTTTCTTCCGGTAGCGTACCGCCCATGGGGTGATAAAAGAGGCATTGAAGTCAACATCACGATAGAATCCTTGGCGAGCGAATAATTCAGCCCAATATTCCAGTGGTTGAACATTAAAATGCGAAACTTCCTTGTAATCAAACGGTGTTGATGAGAACAGGATATCATCGCTGTGTTGGCAAAGGTTGCTGACTGCTTTTTCAGAGTCCTCAAGCGGCAGGTGTTCGAGTACCTCGATACTGACGGTCAGATCATATTTACGGGGGAAAGGTTCTGTTACGGATCCAACCCAACAAAACTCCTGGATTTTAGGTGCAACGTTGCGGATGGCGTGTGCTGAGATATCCACGCCCCAGGCTTCTATTCCCCGATTACGGAGAGTCTCCACCAAGAATCCCATCGCACAACCAGCATCAAGGACCGAACCTGGATTAATATCCATTTCTATCCGTTCTGCGAACGCCTTGAACAGGTTTAACCAGACCTCACTCCTCTGGTATGGCTCACCACATCCATGAGCAAAGTAATAGGCATCAAATAAATTTTGTTCATCACGTTCAGTCATTACCCGGTTGCCATCGCCAGTTCAAGCGCCTCCTGCCAGTCTGGTAAGCGGAGTGAGAAAGTATCGCTAAATTTGTCACAGTTCAGGGCTGAAAACAGAGGTCTTTGTGCAAGGGTTGGGTAATCGCTGGTTTTCGCTGGCTGCAGATCTCGGACAACTTGCTGATCGCGATGTGGATCGAATTTAAGGATCATCCTCACCCACTCAAACCGGCTGGTGTAACCATCTCCAGCTAAATGGTATAAGCCGCGTCTTTCATTTATCCACCCGTGAGAATTCTTACCTGCCTTTGCCAGCAGCAAGGCTGTCGCTTCAGCCAGCATGCGACACCAGGTTGGATTACTTACCTGATCGTCTACAATTCGCAGTTCAGGTTGTTTTCGTGCCCAGCCGAGTACTTTCGTGACGAAGCTGTCCCGCCTGATGCTGTACACCCAGCTGGTTCGAAATATCAAATGTGCACAGTCCACATCTTCAATAGCCATTTCCCCAGCAAGCTTGCTTTCCCCGTACATACCGAGGGGATTGGGCTTGTCAGTTTCCAGATAGGGATTACCTTTCTTGCCATCGAAAACGTAATCCGTTGAGTAATGAATCAGGGCAGCCTCATTTGCCAACGCCCACTCAGCCATTTTTCTTGGGGCATGAGCATTGATGGCCATGGCGGTCTCAGCTTCTTTTTCGGCTTGATCGACCGCGGTGTACGCAGTCGCATTGATGATCACCTCTGGATGCATCTCGTGAAGTACTTCATCGAGACGATCATATTGCACCAGATTGATTTCAGGATAGTCTAAAGCGAGGATGTCACCCAAAGGAGCCAGAGAACGTTGGAGCTCCCATCCTAATTGACCGAATTTTCCCAATAGTAATAAGCCAGGCATAAATTTAGTTATTGGTGGTATTTGTGGAGATTCAGGCTTTATAGAAAGGAATCTCTTCATCAACTAGGCGAAGCAAATAATCTCCGTACTGGTTGTTGATCATCTTGGCCTGTTCAAGCAGCGTTGCCCTGTCGATGAAGCCCATTCGATAAGCAATCTCCTCCGGACAGGAGATCATCATTCCTTGGCGTTCTTCCAGTGTTTGAACGAATTGAGCTGCCTGCAGCAGCGACTCGTGGGTCCCAGCATCCAACCAGGCAATACCACGTCCAAGGACTTCCACGTTCAGTTCTCTATTTTCCAGGTATATGCAGTTCAGGTCAGTGATTTCCAGTTCACCACGCGCCGAATGGGTGAGTTTTTCAGCGAACTCGACCACCCGTCCATCATAAAAATAGATACCGGGTACAGCGTAATGTGAACGGGGTTTCTCAGGTTTTTCTTCAATACTCAATGCTCTGCCATCTTCATCAAATTCAACTACACCATATCTTTCTGGATCGCGTACCGGGTAAGCAAATATCAACGCTCCCTCTTGTAACTCGGAAGCCCTGCGAAGACTTGCTGGTAATCCATGTCCGAAGAATATGTTATCCCCGAGAATTAAACTCACTGGCTGGTTATCGATAAACTCTTTATCCAAAAGGAATGCATCCGCCAATCCTCGCGGCTGATCTTGTTCAACATAGGAGAATTTCAACCCCCATTGCTGCCCATCTCTCAGCAGCTCTTTAAAGGCTGGTAAAGCATCTGGCGTGCTGATAACCAAGATCTCGCGGATGCCTGCCAGCATGAGCATCGAAAGCGGATAATAGATCATCGGCTTATCGTAGACTGGGAGCAGCTGTTTACTGGTGCTAATGGTGAGCGGGTGAAGTCGAGTTCCTTTTCCACCGGCTAATATAATGCCTTTCATTTTTCCTCTCCGCGAGCGAGGTAATTCCTGTTAAGCCAATCTTGATAATCATCTTGATTGCCAATAACATCCACCCAATCCTGGTGTTCGAGATACCATTCAACAGTTTTCAGCAATCCTTCTGCTAAAGATCGACGAGGGGTCCATCCCAGATCTGTGGAAATCTTGGATATATCCATCGCGTAACGCCGGTCGTGGCCTGGTCGATCGGTTACATAAGTGACCAGTGATTCATGAGGGAGATATGCAGAATTGGGTAAACACTCATCCAACATTTCGCATAATGTGGTTACCACCAGCAAATTAGTTGGTTGAGTGTTGCCGCCCACGATATATGTCTCACCGGGAATTCCGGTCTTGATTACTTCCCTTATTGCCTGACAATGATCTTCGACATACAGCCAATCACGGATCTGTTTGCCATCCCCATATATTGGCAGCGGCAAACCTTTAAAGGCGTTCGAGATCATCAAGGGAATCAGCTTTTCAGGAAACTGGTAAGGTCCATAATTATTCGAGCAATTCGTGATGCTGAATGGCAATTCATAGGTATGACCATAAGAACGGACGAGATGGTCGCTGGCAGCTTTTGATGCCGCATAGGGAGAGTTGGGGGCGTATGGAGTATTCTCGGAAAATGGGGGATCATCGGGTCCTAGAGAACCGAAGACCTCATCAGTTGATATATGGTGAAATCTTACTTCTTTTGAAGAAAGAGCACTTCCATCCAGCCAATAATGGCGTGCGGCTTCCAAGAGAACAAATGTACCGACGACATTCGTCTCGACGAATTGAGCTGGCCCGAGAATCGAGCGATCCACATGTGTTTCAGCAGCAAAATGGATTATGGTATCTATGGCATGGTCGCGAAGTATCTGATCAATCCGGGAGCGATCGCCGATCTCGCCATGAATAAATTTATGTCGATCTGGATCCGGAAGATCCTTCAAATTCTCCAAGGATCCAGCGTAGGTGAGGGCGTCCAGATTGACAATTTCGACTTGTGGCTCTGCTGTTAACAGGTAGCGGATAAAATTCGAGCCAATAAATCCCGCCCCTCCAGTAACTAATACATTATGCATTCACACCTCAGCAATTCGACAATTCGTTATGGTGATCATAAAGTCACTCGAATGTCTCAGCTTCTTTTAAGGGTAAACCATTTGCATCTTTGTCTGATACCAGTAATTCTGAACCATCGATCATTGGCCAATCGATCCCAATATCTGGATCATTCCAGAGTAATGTTCGATCCCATTCAGGCGCATAATAATCCGTGACTTTATAAATTACGTTAGCCCATTCACTCAACACATAGAAACCGTGAGCAAACCCAATAGGGATCCATAATTGCCGTTTGTTCTCAGCGGATAAAATCTCCCCGACCCACTTTCCGAATAATGGCGATGAGCGTCTCAGGTCCACGGCGACATCAAAAATCTTCCCTGAAACGACCTGCACCAATTTGCCTTGAGGTTGACGAATTTGGTAATGAAGTCCCCTTAATGTCCCCTGTATTGAACCAGAATGGTTGTCTTGTACGAAGTTATCTGCGATACCAGCTTTGGCGAAATTTTCAGCTCGATATGTTTCAATGAAGAAACCACGCTCATCACTGTAAACAGCTGGTTTAACTAAGATCACTTCGGGGAACTGGGTGGGTTTGAATTCCATTACTTTAGCCAATCTTATTTTATCTTATCAGCGGCAGTCATATATCGTCAGGTTCCAAATATATGAATACTGGTTTCCTTTAAACCTTTTTAACTTTTCACAATTCTGCTCAGCATGATCTTGTTCAACCCGGTTAAATAACCCTTCATGGAGAACAATATACTGCGGGTTGAAATTATCCACAGCCCACAAAGCTGCATCTTCGTAGGTCGTATTGGTATTAAACTGTTCAGCTACACCTGGTTGAATCAAGCCCGCGAAATCAACCATCGGCCTCTGAGCATAATACCCTATAATCCCGACTTCTAAACTTCCCACCCGCTCATCAGGCATTGTGTTCTCCCTCAACCACTCACCAACAGCTCGATAAATTTCAAAGCGGGTATCATTGCGTTTGCTCATCTGCCACAAGACTCTTCCATTTGCGGCGAACAAGATCATCAAGACAATCGCAGGAAAAATGACTGGTAAAGAATAAAGATCTTTTTTTCCCCGAATAACTCTCTTGATCGAATCAGATATTGCGGTCAGACCAAGACCAACAGCAATGACAAATCCTGGTATTAGTGGCGCATAATACCAAAAATAGCGACTCACACCTAAGAACGAATAGGACAAGAAATAAACTACAGGCCAAATCAGAATGATGCCCCACAGCCTCTTCTTCCAAATGGTGAAGATTACACCTAATAGAGCCAGGAGGGCTTCAACTATATAAAGCCAAGAGGCATAACTGCTGATGACTGTCAACAATCCTCTAGTAAACGATTCGCTGATCGCCATCAAACCTTGCTGCTGCTTGGAGGCCAACGTCACTGGTATTGGAGAACCAAAATAAAACCCGGCAAACACAATCCAGCTTAACAGGATTACGCTACTAACCAGAATAGCTTTCCAGGGGATTGGTTTTCGCTCCCTGACCAAATAATCGATCCCCAGGATTATCAAAACCAAAACACCATCGGGGCGAGCCAGGGCAGCAAGAGCACCGAAAATGCCCGCAGTAATAAAGTTCTTACGTGCATAGAATGCAAAAGTACCCAAACACAAAGCTAGGTATAGGGGAGTTTCAGATCCCAGGGTGCTCACCACTAAAGGAAAAGTGGGATAAATCAGCAAACCGGTCCAACCGACGATCGGGGTTTTCCAGGTGTGGGCTAAATCAAAGATGAACAAACCACCTAGTGCCAGGCTGATTACACCGATACCAGTAGCCAGTAAATGAAAATCCGATGTTAGTAATCCCGCAAGTGCTAAGACAAATGTGAACAATGGCGTGGTAGTGCTCAGGATTCGCTCACCTGGATTGTAAACAAATCCTAAACCATGGGAAATGTTAGCCGCATACCGATAGGAAATAAATGGGTCATCATATGCCCAACGGTAGAAACCTAAAAACAAGATGGTAATGATAATTCCCAGGATCAGGAATACCAACCAATTAACCTTGCTATGCTTCGTCAGCTGCTCCATCCGATGATTCTTGATCCTCCCGGTATGCATCGACGACCTCAGGTGAACTTCCGATCATCTTTATCTGTCCGTGATCGAGCCACACGGCCCGTTGGCACATCTCGAGAATCGTATCCATGTCATGTGATACCAGGATGATCGTTGCTCCCTGGTGGCGAAACTCTTCCATCCTGGATAAACTTTTTCTTTGAAAAGATTCATCGCCTACAGATAGGACTTCATCCAAAATGAGAATATCGGGGTCAATATCGGTAGCAACTGCAAATCCAAGACGAGCTGCCATACCGGAAGAATAATTACGTACCGGCACATCTATGAATTCCCATAATTCGGCAAATTCGACGATATGATCAAATTTCTCCTGCATTTCATCACTTTTAAAACCTAACAGAGCACCATTCAAAAATATATTCTCCCGACCAGTCAAATCCGGGTGAAATCCAGCCCCAAATTCAAGCAGCGGAGCGACCATCCCTTTGACCAATACCCTGCCCTCCGTAGGACGCATCACGCGTGCGATTAGCTTGAGCAGAGTACTCTTCCCGGCTCCATTAGGACCGATCAACCCGATCATCTCCCCTTTATTGATGCTCAGATCAACCTGGCGCAATGCCCAAAAATCTCCCAATGCAATCTTCCCTTGGAAGCGGCGGATCAGGTATTCCTTGAAGGTGATTACCCTCTCTGAAGCGATGCGGTAGCGAACGCCAACATCTTCCAGGAGGATCACTTCTCCATTACTTTCGACCACCAAAGATTCTGCAGCTCCCATAGACTCAGACACGGTAAGCAAACTCGTCAGATTTAGAAGTGAAAAACATCCAACCCGCAAATAAAGTGAAAAGCGCAATCCCAGCCGAAATCAAGACCAGGTTTATATCCGGTACCTGACCATAATAAATCGGCATGCGAAATAATTCGATCAGGTAATACATTGGATTCAGTCGAATGATCCAGAGGCGATAAGCTTCCGGTAGAATTTCTGGAGAGTAAATGACTGGGGTTAAGTACATCCAGGCAGTTAAGGTAATCTGGTACATTTCAGCAATGTCAGCATAGTAAATTGCCATCGTAGAGATTAATAACCCGATTCCTAAAGCAAACATTGCCAGAAACAATATCGGGATTGGCAGAAAGATTATCGTCCATCGAATTGGAACACCGATGACGAGCATCACAAACACCAGTGGAATCAGCGATAGGAGCAAATTAATTAGCCCTGTCCCAGTTGCCGATACTGCAAACGAAGTGCGGGGGATATATATCTTCTTCAAGAGGCTGCCGCCCCAAACAAGGTGAAGGGTTGCTGCATTGGTCGATTGTGCAAAAAAACTCCAGGCGATCAAACCACTTAATACATATGCAGCATAGCCTTCTTGAGAGCCTCCAAAAGCTCGTGAAAACACAATCGTCAGGATAATCATGGTTCCCAACGGATTCAACATTGTCCAGGCGACGCCCAAAGCCGATCTTTTGTACCGGGTGAGAATATCGCGACGGACAAATTGAACGATTAAATATCGGTAATTGAAGATCGCCCTCAGCTCTTCAAGAGCAGCTGATCCCTGGAGAGCTGAGTCATAAATCGGAACTTGGTTCGTTTTATCCATATTCTTCAAGATATCTAGCTTATATTGGAGTTGAACGGCTGGAATTGTATCTCAACCGGAAAGCGCATTTTCTCACAACCAAACAGCCCAGTCAAGTGAGGTGAATGTGGAGAATTAATTGCTTTATAGATACTGCCGGATCCATAACCTCATTTTCATCGGCATCCATCCATATACCAAAGGTCGAATGCTTGCTTTGATCGAAAGCCAGGAAATCCTGCTGCCCCCCTCGCGGCGATGAACACGCACCATTTCAGGCCAGCAGCGATCATCCGCCTCGATCGATTTGGCTCCCCTGTGCAGCCTGAAGTTTGCCCACAATCGTGGATAGTACTTGAGCGGTGCATGTTGGGATAATCTCACCCATAAGTCATAATCCATGGCGAAGAAAAATGTAGGATCTAATGGTCCCACTTTTCTCCAAAGCTCTGCCCGGAAGAATGACGCTTGCTGCGGAATATGAACATAGCCACGCATCAACCGGCGATTATCGGTCTGTTTCGCTGGAAACCTCCCGATAACATTCCCCTCGTCGTCGATTAAATTTGCATCACCATAAACCATACCTATTTCAGGGTGTGCTTGCAGGTATCCAACAGCCTCAGACACCGCACCGGGGAGATAAGTATCATCTGAATTCAACCAGGCTAGAATCTCCCCGTTTGCCTGCGAAAATCCCTTGTTGATCGCATCCGTCTGCCCTTGATCGGGTTCAGAGACCCACCAAACTAGCCGGTCAGCATATTTCTGAATGATCTCAAGGCTGCCATCTGTCGATCCCCCATCCACGATAATATATTCCAGGTTTGGATATCCCTGATCCAAAACCGAGCGGATTGTTTCTTCCAGGAAATTTGCCTGGTTATAAGATGGCGTGACGATGGATACGAGAGGCTGTTCTAATGATTTCAATTATGGTTCCAGGGAGCAATTTATTACCAGTCCTCGTCTGAATAATATAGCGGAGCCACGTCGCGTGTAAGATGGCGTACCCGCTCAATGTCGGATTCTGACAAGCGCTGCTGCCAATTTTTTATATTTGCCTGGCTGTCAACTCGAACAGAATGAACTTTCCTTTGCGAGACTTCTTTAGGGTTTTTAACACTGCTCGAAGACTGAATTATCTGTTTTACCTGGGAAGAATAATCCAAGCCCAAAGTCTCGTACAGCTGCTCAAATTGACCAAGCGGATCGATTGAGATATCTTCATGCCGGATGACGATAAAATCGGGGTGCTTTTCTCGCAGGGAATTAACCGTCTTGTATAACATACGCCACAACAGACTGCTCTGTGCAATGACATCCTCTTCCGAAGCGATCATGGATTTCATTTCCATCTTAAAAGGTTCCAGAATATCGCGCATCAGCAGAGGTTGATCCAGCAGGTCAGAAAAATCAAAGGTCCAGCCCAACCTCGCCAGGCTGCTCGCAACTGCTGCCGGGTGCCTGACTACGATCACCACCTGGCACCCCAGGATGCGAGCGAACCACTCGAAAGAAAAAATGGCAAAGGGATCTTTGATTAGGGGAGATTGATTATTTCGCCTTCCCTGCCTAAATGTCCCCCAATCACGACCCATGCGGATAAAGTCCTTGACTGAACGAAGAGATTTAATCTCCAACCAGCCATGGTAATGGAAGGCAAACATCTCCTGGAAAGCCGCCTCGTACTCTAGCTGGTTATCCTCACATATATAAGTGTACCAATACCGGGTGGGTGCTCGCATTACTCCAAGCCGGTGCCAGACATTTAGCGGTTCGCTGATATAAGCGATCTCAGGATCCGCAGCTAGCATTTTCCCAACCCAGGTTGTTCCTGAACGGTGGGCGCCAGTTACCAGGATCGGTCTCGAATTCTTCTCTCCCATTCCAGCGCCTGTTACCTAGTCAACCTTTTCCAAACACAAACCAGGCCAATTAACTAGATTATCTTCACTGCTCAGATCTGGACGACGGGAATCCTGGAAACGAGAATATAAACTATCTAAATCCTTAAATCCGAGCATCCCAAGACAAGCATAAATTACACGATGCCAATGCCTTGCAGTGTAGACTGGCTGGTTGAAAAACGCCTGCGCATAAGACTTCAATGCTGGCGCATATTGCCCACCATCCATCAAATAGCGCGCATTCAGGCGGTATGCTCCAGCAAGCACCTGGCGCTTATTGGCTGCCACTAAGGATGCCAGATCAGGTTGTGTTTTCATCCACTCCACAATTTCTAATGTTTCACGCCCAAATGCAGCTGCCTGAGAGACATTCTTCGCAGCTTCATGATGTCGGGCAGCTGCTAACATGGATGGTATATGTTGTATGGGCGCCAGGCTGGCAATCCGAATCCACAAATGGTGATCCAGCATA
>DAOVCZ010000172.1 GCA_030669775.1 Chloroflexota bacterium
TAATCGTTTGTTTTGCGTTTTCCAGAAAATATAGGGAAGAGTTAGACAAGTTGATATATCTGGTTTGTCGCAGCTAGAACGATAACACCAAGGAGCGTCTATACTGGAATACAGAAGGGTCGATCAATCACCTACTGGACGGGATGGTATACTTTGATCGGTGAGAATTATCTAGTAGTTTTGTCTGTTTTGTTCAATTCATTTTCATTTTGCCAATTTAATTAAAAGAAATGTTAAAGGCCAGATTTTTAGGCAAGTTTGATATCCGCATCGATGGAGTTTCCATCGAACTCACCGCGCGCAAAGCACAATCATTATTCGCATATTTATTGATGAACCTGGGGACTCAGCACAGGCGTGAAAAAGTTGCTGGGATCCTGTGGCCTGATTCTGACGAGGCTTCGGCGCGTAGCAAACTTCGCTACGCATTGTGGCAATTACGAAAAGCCATTGGCGATCAGTATTTCTTATCCGATAAAATATCTCTGGCATTTAATCCTGAAGCCGATTATTGGCTTGATAGTGCGGATCTTGAAAATAAGCCAGCGGAACGCTTAACCACTGAAGAGCTGGGACAAGTCGTTGCTTTATACGAAGGGGAATTCCTACCTGGTTTCTATGAGGATTGGGTATTCTTAGCGCGCGATCGGTTCCAGGCATCCTTTGAACATAAGATGGCGCTGCTCTTGCAGCGTTTGAGCAATGAGAAGCGCTGGAGCGAAGTTCTTGATTGGGCAGAGAGATGGATTTCCCTGGGGCAAACTCCAGAACCAGCTTTTCAGGCTTTGATGGTCGCCCACAGTCAATTGGGAGATAAAGCGAGTGCAACCAGCGCGTACCAGCGATGCGAGCAAACCCTTGGCGAACAGCTGGGTGTTGAACCTTCTGAAGTGACCAAAAAGATTTACGATCTGATCTTGAAAGGTGAAGTGCCAGAAGCCTCCTTGCTTTATCCAGCGTTCTCTGCACCAAAAACCCAGATTGTTTCTCAACCTTATCGCGGGGTGGTCGAAGTTTTACCAGGACCAGATCGCAGAGTATTTGTCGCTAGGGAGATGGAACTTGCTTGGTTGGATGAAAAGCTCGAAATGGCTCTCGCCGGGCATGGACAGGTGGTCTTCGTGGCTGGGGATGCTGGTCAAGGGAAGACTGCTTTATTACACGAATTTAGCCAGCGAGCTCAACAATTGCAAGGGGATTTAGTGGCTGCTCATGGAACCTGTGAAGCTTACTCTGGAATTGGTGATCCCCACTTGCCTTTTCGCGATATTTTGGCTTTACTCACTGGAGATGTGGAAGGCAAACAATCCATTGGGGTGATCAACCAGGAAAACGCCCGGCGGCTTTGGAACCTGATTCCGCAATCTTCGAAAGCACTGGTTGAATATGGGCCTGACTTGATTGACAGCTTTGTCCCTGGAGAATCCTTTTCGAGGCGTGCCTCGTCTTACACCGCTGAAAGACCTGTTTGGTTAGAGTGCTTGGAAAACGCAGTAGATCTGCGGAGGGGGAGACCTGCTCCAGTCAATATTGACCATGGAGATTTCAAGAAAGATCTTTTTGACCAATATACCAAGGTATTACAAAACCTTGCAAGAAATCAACCTCTCTTGTTGATCCTGGATGATTTGCAATGGGCTGATTTAGGAACTATCAGCCTGCTTTTCCACCTTGCCCGCAGAATTGAGGGGCACCGAATCCTGATCTTAGGGGCATACCGACCAGATGATGTTGCCCAGCTTCGTGACGAGTCGCAGCATCCCTTGGTTCAGATGTTAACGGAGTTGAAACGCATTTTTGGTGATATGGAGGTCAACCTGGATCAAACTGGCGAGGATGAGGGGCGTCAATTTATCGTTGATTTTCTCGATACAGAACCTAACAGGTTGGATGAAGGATTTCGCCAGGCGTTATTTTTGCATACTGCGGGCCATCCACTATTTACTATTGAGCTGCTGCGCCAGATGCAAGACCAGGGTGATATTTTCGAAGATGAACAGGGCCGCTGGGTCGAGAGCCAAGTGCTCGGCTGGGAGACCATGCCCGCCAAGGTGGAAGCAGTTATTGAGCGGAGAGTTGGCCGGTTGCCAGCAGCGTTGAGGGAGATTCTGAATGTTGCCAGTGTGGAGGGAGAGGAATTCACAGCAGAGGTAATTGCTGGAGTAAAAGGGCTTGATGAGTCTGAGATCATTCACCAGTTGAGCCAGGATTTAGACAAGCGGCATATGCTGGTAGAAGCCAGCGGTATAAAGCGCATTGGTCAGCAACGGTTGTCGATTTACCGGTTCCGTCATAACCTATTTCAGAAGTATGTTTACGAGAACCTTGATTTAGTGGAACGGGTCTACCTGCATGAAAAGGTCGGCGATGGTTTGGAACAGCTGTATGGGGAACACAAAGAGCAAATTGCTGTGCACCTGGCAAGACACTACGAAGCAGCTGGAGTGATAGAAAAAACAATAGATTATCTAATTAAGGCGGGTTATAGGGCTAAACGGGTATCAGCCAATGAGCAAGCGGTTTCCAATCTACGCAAGGGTATAGATTTGCTTGAGGAATTACCGGCTGGAAATAAACGCGATGAAACAGAACTTGCCCTGCAAATCTCCTTGGGAGCACCTCTGGTTGCGACTCAAGGATATGCCTCCCCAGAGGTTGAGCAAACATTTGAGCGAGCCAGAGAACTTTGTGAGCGGACAGGTGATATCCAGCAGCTCGCCCCGGCATTATGGGGTCTGTGTGCTTTTTACCAGGTGAGAGGAAAACACTCGACAGCTTATGAAATGGCAAACCAGATTCTGGCACTTGCCGAAAGCGCAGAGGACTCCAATCTCATGTTATTAGCCCATTGGATGCTGGGTCTCACCCTGACTCATCTTGGAGAGTTTTCACTAGCCAGGGAGCACCTTGAATTAGCTCTGAATCAATATGACTTCAACCAGGATGATTCGCTCACCTATCTTTATGGTCAAAATCCGGGGGTAACCTGTTTGAATTACCTAGCCCTGAACTTGTGGATCTTGGGATACCCGGATCAAGCCTTGGAGAAGTGTAACGAGGCGGTCTTCCTGGCGCAAGAGATATCTCACCCATTCAGTCTATCATTTGCTCATGGCATGGCAGCACTGTTTCACTCAATGAGAAGAGATTCGGAAGCTGCACTGGAGCACAGCGACAAGACGATCAAACTAGCTAAGAAGTCAAGTTTTCCATTTCTTCTGACCTTGGGTATGATCATTCGAGGCTGGGCGAGATTGCACTCAGGGAAAACGGGGATGGCGATCAAGCTAATGCAGAATGGGATAGAAGCCATGCAGGCGATTGGTGCAGAGCTTGGACGACCGTATTTCTTGTCACTTCTGGCTGAAGGTTTTGGAGGAGGTGGGGATATAGAAGAGGGATTGAAGGTTCTCGAGACAGCCCTGGACAAAGCAAGGGTAAATGGAGAGCGGTGGTATGATTCCGGTCTGTATTGGTTGATGGGAAAATTATCGGAAGCTCAAGGTACGTCAGCAGCTGAAACAGCCGCTAGATATTGGCAGGCGATTGAGATTGCGGGTCTACAAGGAGCAAAGTCCTTTGAACTGCAAGCTACGATCGCCCTTGTAAAACATGGTGAGGGGAAAGAACAGGCGGAAAAGAGCAAGGAATTGTTGAGGAAAAATTACCAGTGGTTTGAGGAAGGGCATGACAGCGACTTATTGATAGAAGCCAGTGCGCTCATCGATCAGAAAATCGTAAAATAGCAGGGTTGAATCATAAACCTTGACAAATTATTATATCCCATTATTCATCAACCTATTGGTACTACATTCGGTTAAATGTTCGAAGGCCTTGAACTAAGTGTGATTTACCTAGAAAAGACTGCATGAGCAGTATCAAACTGTTGGATAAAGTCCTCACCGTGTTCGACTTCCTGAAAGGCAACTTTGAGATTTTCAAAAGCCTCCAGAACGCTGGTATCTTCAGGGGATTCGAGCATCTTCGCCACTAAAATATACCCATGGTTAAGCAACTCATCCACCGTGGCGTCTGCTTGTTTGGCAAATACGATCCCCTGTTCAAAGGCACTGATTGCTTCGCGGTAATCGCCATCAGCCCCTTCGATTACGGATTTGGTTGGACGGATGCCTGGACCCCAGAAATTGTGGAGAAATTGAAGCTGCGAGTGTGGCAGGGTCCGCCGATTTTATTGTGATTCATATACTTCTCATACTCGGTATTCTCGCTGAATCAATAGAGTAAACTGGCTCAGATGATAAGGTGCAGCAATGGATCATGAGACAGACGACATCGTAACGAGATATTTAAAGATGATGGACCACCAACGGGAGCAATTATTTGCCGATCTGGATGGGCTCAGCGAGAAATTGCTTTGGCAGCGCCCAACAGAAGATGAATGGTCTATCGGCGAAAATTTGGATCACCTGCGAGTGATCAACTCGAGCACCCTGACGCTGTTCAAAATCGCCTGGGTGCTGCTGCTCCCACTGGCAAAATTGCGTTACGACAAGCCGTACGAAACGGACATCGACAATGTCTATAAAAGACCTGGGTTTCCGCTGAATACTGGTTGGATCTGGTCTCCAAAATACACGCCTGGTAAGCCGATTTCATTGGAGGTCCTGAAGGCTAATCTGACTAATATTCACCTTGAGGTGAGGAAATTCTATACCGGAAAGGATCCGGATTACCTGGGTCATGTCAGCCTGTACGACCCCGTTATG
>DAOVCZ010000038.1 GCA_030669775.1 Chloroflexota bacterium
TGAGCAATGTCTGGATCTTCGACGAGGAAGGGTGCATTTATGAAATACCCCTCACAGCCCATTATTTGTGCCAGGCGTTGGACTAGTCCAGGTCCATCATATACACTATTTTGTGCACCTAAAGCGCCGACGAGCTGCACAATTCGGATGGAGACTGGTCTGGTTTGTTCGAATGAATCAACAACTGCGTTGACCGCAGTCCCCCAAGATAATCCAAGTACAATCCCGGGCTTGATAAATTCCTTCAAAACCATTGCACCTGCTACTCCCAGTTGCTGGAGCAGTTGAGCGTAATCACCGCCACTATTGATCAACACATAGGCTTGGCGCAGATTGAATCGTCGCTCCAACCCGCGTTCAAGTTCACGATCAGATAATAGAGGTCTGTGAACACGAATTTCAACGATATTTTGCTTACGGGCTTCAGCCAGCATCCGCGATACCATCGATCTATCCACCCCAATTTTGCTGGCGATTTCGCTTTGTTTCAAGCCATCAATATAGTACCATTCGGCGATATCCGCCAACTTTGCAGAACGATCTGGTGACATCTGAGGAACAACCAATTTATCCTACCTTCCTGGTTGTGAAAAGCTCTTGATCTGATCACATTTGTGCATTCTTTATCACGTATGTGAGTTTATCATTCCTGCCAGATTATGTCAAGTGAGGTACAGCTGTTCCCTATCTACGATTAAATTTTTGACTCATTAACCACGAGAATTGACTCCTTCAAGTGGAGATGAGAGTATTTAATCTGGATTGGAAAAACACCATTCACCCCAAGCAACATTATTTTGACCCAATTCCCCCTTTTAACAGTAAGGTTTCCTTGTTTAGCCGATCAATCCCCAGGGTAAATCGCGCTTCGGAACACCTTTTTGGGACTACGATTAGGCAATCTGATCCTGGCCGAAGAACTTTTTAACTTCTCATATATCCGCAAACTTTGGCGAACGTGATCGCGATACCCATTCTCGGTTGGAAATGAGTCGAGCGTAGGAATCGCATCTTTATCTGCAAGCAGATCTGTGCTGGACAAAACCCCCTGGTAGAGGTGATGGTGATCGCCATCTAGATCGTCAATATCGACACCAGGACGAGACTCGCACCCAGCGCGCGCTGCGGCTTCTTTTGCGCAGCGTATAGAGCGTCTCGGTCATCAGCATTAATAGGAACCCCACAACTCCCAAGGTATGACCGAAAAAGTCGCTGGCCACAGGGATGCCCCCAAGGAGGATCACTGCCAATAAATAGATGATCGAGATGACCACGATGGCGATGAACGCCACCCACAATTCACGCGTACTGTGGTAGATGAGAGTTCACCCATTGTGTCCAATATTCGGCGATCAGGTCAGCCAGGGGAGCCTCTGGTTCCAACAACCTGGCCCGGATTGAAGTGATATCGACACGCTGGGCGACAAGCGAATGCAGTGGGTGCGACAGGGTTTGATCACCCATAACAATGACGCCCAGGATCGTTTTTTCACCCAGCATGACTCGCAGGCGATTGACGTCAAAATCCTTGTGCAGCATCTGGGCTTGATAAATGTGGGTCTCAATATTTCCGTCGATGTTGGTTTCCACCAGATACTTATCTGGGATGTTTCGGCTGAAAAAGCTTCATGCCATCTCAGTGCGTCTGGAGCGCTTCCCGCAGGTCAGATAAGATAGGGCGGGTTGTTTCCTCACCCAATGAGATTAACGAACCGGCCTTATGATAGCCAGTAATCGCGTTCACATCCGGGGAAATGTTCGGGCTAAGCAGGATATCTGGCGTAGACTGGATTAATTTCGTTTTCCTTTGTTGGCGAATGAGGATGTTTATCGAATCACCTAACACTGCGATCAGTCCTCCAATCGACCCAGAAAGGAAGCGTTTATTCTCAAAAGCCTGCCCGAAAGAGAATGTTTCGGTCGGCGGACAAACGTCAACAGCCAAGACTACATCTGCTCCCATCTCACGCACTACATCCACGGGCAGATTGTTGAGCAATCCGCCGTCCACCAGCCGCTGCCCGTCACGTTCAACCGGAGCCAATAATCCAGGGACGGATACAGTAGCGCGTAGAGCTTCAATTACGGAACCTTCTCGCAGGTGTACTTCTTGTCCACTGTTCAAATCCACAGCGACGAGTGTAAGGGGAATTCGCATATCGTCGAATGTGGAATCGTTAAGATACTGCTCAAAAAATTTTAACAACCGCCCACCCTGAAAAAGACCGTTGCGGGGTAGGGTTGGGTCAGCCAGCCGCAACAGATTGCGAGTTGGTACATATTCCAGGGCAATCTGCTCCAGTTCAGCCGGGCTGAGGCCGGCGGCGAACCCGGCGGCGATCACACCACCCATGCTAGTTCCAGCCAGGTAATCCGGTCGGAAACCAGATGCATCCAGAGTTTTGAGTACTCCAATATGCGCCAGGCCACGCGCCCCCCCACCGCTTAGAGCCAGGCCGAGCTCGAGTTTTTGGTACATATTTGGTTTCATCACCCCGGATTTTATCTCTCGTCCTTTCATCTCTTCCATTCCAGGTACAATGCCGGGGTGATAATCTGCCAGAATTCTAATGGATTCACTACTTGTCATTCCGAAGAATGTGCTGGGCTTTGTCCAACGCTAAATGTAACATTCTCACGCCGCGCTGCATCTCCTCGACAGTCCAGGCGTCGATTTTTTCAATTGCCTGGACCAGGTGGGTTTGGGCTATCGCCAACTGCTCCCGGGCTTGTTCAAGCGTCTGCCGGGTATTCTCTTCAACCTGTTTCTCAGCCTCGCTCACGCGGTCCCGCACACCGGTGAGCTGTTCACCAAGCGTATCTAACTCCTGATGGGTCTTCTCAACGGCTTCCTTTGTGCCGGAGGAAAGGTTGGACTGTATTGCTTTCGCTATGGTACTGAGCGCTATGACTTGCGTGTCTAGAGCCTTAAGCAGGTTGGCACGCGCTTCCTTGCCCCGGACCACCAGTTCATCAATCAGCGCCTGGGCATCCTCGCGTTTGACTTCGCCTTTTTGCACCAGATCATTGACTAATTCCGTAGCCTTCTCCCGGGTCATCGCCAGTGTGCCACCATCGGTTAACAGAATATATCTGGCTTTGTTCAACGTTCTACCTAACACTTTCACGGAGTTTTGCGCCTCGTCGATAGACCCAGTACGGATTTCTTCGGTTGCCTGGACCAGGCGAGCCTGAGCTATCCTCAACTGCTTTTGAGCCTGTCCCAGCGTTTGCCGGGTATTCTCTTCCACCTGTTTCTCGGCTTCGCGTAAGCGGTCCTGCACGTTGGTGATCTGTTCTCCAAGTAGAACTAACTCATGGATCGCTCTCTCCGGAGCCTCCTTAATATTGGCGTTCAGCATGGTCTGTATCGATTGCGTTGTATTTTGAAGAGTTGTGACTTGCGCAGCCAGATCCTCGCGCAAGGCGTCACGCTCTGCCTCACCCCGAGCCACCAGTTCATCAATAAGTGGCTGGGCCTCCTCGGGTTTGACTTCGCCATTTTGCACCAGGTTATTGACTAATTTCGCAGCGGTGTCACGGGTTATTGCCAGCGCGCCACCTTCAATTGATAAGATTTTTTCGATCAAGTCAGCCATTTTCTTTCTCCTTATTCGTTTGGATTACTCTCCAGAATCCAACAACCGGACTTCCCATTCGTCCAGTAAAATCTGGAGTTCATTATTTGCCTCGCTTGCTTTATCCTGTACTTGTTGCTCCAAAATGTCGATATCAGCAATGAGTTGGTTTATGCTTTCCTGCACCGCCTCTCTGGAGGTCGCGCTAGCCTCCTGGAGTTTGTCCTTGGCGCTTTCCATCGCCTGAACGGCTTTTTCATAATTCTGGTTGATTTGCAGCTCAATTTGCGCTTGAAGCATTTCGCCCTTCGCCTCCAGGAGCTTCTCTTGGGTGTTTAATTCATCATTTCTCGCTTGGGCTTCTGCTTCAATACGAGCCTGCAATTCCACCACGCTTTGCTCTACTTCACTAATGCGCGTCTCGATGTCTCTGGCTTCGCCCACTTGGTCGCAGGCTGTCATAATCGCGACTATAGTAATGATAGACAGAACAAGCGCAAGTTTCGTATTTTTTTTCATTTGAAATTCTCCTTTTAACGTATTAGCTGCCTGTATTATCGCTTACAGGCAGCTTTTTGCAGTGACCTGAGTCACAAAATATGGGGGCAAATCTACTTATTCTGCAATTTCCCCACGTCCTTGATCAGAATCTGCTTCCCTTCTTTCATATCAATCACACCCTGCTTTTGCAAGTCAATCAGAGAGCGAGTGACGACTTCGCGATCGGTGCCCAAGATGTCGGCAATTTCTTGGTGTGTCAGAGTCCTTTTCACCAATACCCCGTCTGGTGTGGGGACACCCTGGATTTCAGCGTAGCGCAAGATGAGTTTAGCAATACGCACTGTCATGCCCTCAAAGGAAATATCTGCCACCAGGTCCGCCATCTCTCGCATTATTCCCCCCAGATAAGGCAATACTGCGTTGGTAACAACCGGATACTCACTGGTGATGGTCAGAAAATCCTGCTTATAAATAGCGTACAGCAGGACATCGCTTAGGGCAGTGGCCGTAGTAGGATATGGCCCTCCATCAATGATGGGCACCACATCGAAGAAATCCCCTTTGTTCAGGATTAACAGCGCCTGTTCCCGCCCGCTCTCGGAAATCTCGGATAGCTTGACCTGACCGGTGTGGATAATGTACAGTGTCTGGCAGGGGTCACCTTTCAAGAAAATGGTCTCCCTGCGCCGGTACTTACGAGGGAAGAAATTGGGTTTGATCTGTTCGATTTCAGCCCGGCTTAGGTTCGAGAAGAGACGAACTGATTTTAAAAATTGTACAGTGATGAACGCTGTTGCAGCGTGCTGTTCTTGCATACTTGTCTCCTTACTGTGATGCCGCCGCGTACTGGATAATTGTAGCATTGTTACGATCGTACATCATATTCCCTCGGGCCCGAAGTACGGTTGCTGTAATCTCCGCCGGTGTGTCGCTGCTACTGCTGATTCTCTTCTGGTATCCCTGGTTGATCGTGGGTGTGCTGATCGATATCGGGATCTTGATTGCGCTGGTATGGGCAAAATGGCAATCGGTAGAATTAATAGGTTCATAACCCCGAACAAAGTAAATTTCTCCTTTGCGTTAATCATCAACTGTGTTTAGCCTGCAATCAGGTTGACTGCAAACAGTTGAGTTCATTCAGACTAAGTTGAAATGATGTTGATCCGGTTAGTGGTATGATCATGATTATGGAGGCGTACAGATGAATGAACTACACCCTGATTTATCCCGGATCGTCGTTTCCACTGATCAAATCCAATCCCGGGTGAAAGAATTAGCCGATCAGATTTCCGCAGATTTCGTTGGGGGAGAACGTCTATACATCATAGGAATTCTCAAAGGAGCCTTCATATTTTTGGCCGACCTCACCCGGCACCTGAAAGTCCCCCACACCGTCGATTTTATGGCCCTCTCCAGCTATGGGAAGACCACCACCTCCGGAGCGGTGCGCATCTTAATGGATCTGCGCGAACCAATCGAAGGCCAACATGTAATTATCGTTGAGGATATCGTCGACACTGGTCATACCCTCCATTACCTCAACCGTGTGCTGAAAGGACGCAAACCGGCTTCCCTGCGCAGCTGTGTGCTGGTGCGCAAGCAGCGCGACAACCTGAGTGTTCCGATCGACTATCTGGGTTTTGACATCCCTGATGTTTGGGTGGTTGGTTACGGATTAGATTTCGCTGACCAATACCGCACGCTGCCCTACATCGCCGAATTGAAGCGGGAATAGGCATCTGGTTTATTTTCAGAGTTTCAATTCAACCAGATTTTCTCCTGAACAAACTGGTATACCTCGATTTTTGATTATCAAAAAGTTGTAAAGGGGTTTCGTTATCATACAAGATACAAATTACCTGTTCTGGTTGCCATAAAAACGACTGCTAATTCACTGTCATCTTTATGCTATGATAGAGGTGGAGGTGCCAGATGCGTGCGCTACAAGTAACTCCAGAAGGTGGCGAGGGTCCGCAGTCCGCTTTAGAAAGGAAATACATCCAGGAGTATCTACAAAGCAAAGGTGTCAACCTCGAAAACCTGGGCAATCTACCCAAAGACGAGCAGCAGCACCTCATGCGCGAAGCCTGCAAATATGCCTCACTCAAACTCGCTGAAGTAGAATCCCGTGCCAAGTTTCGCCATGATATCAATGCCCCGTCATAGAACACAGAACGAGCCCTCCAATCCCTAATGCATTTTTCAAGCCCGTTACCGGATTCCGAAGTGCGGGATAGGTTAATATTTGCATAATGCCTGTCCGCAAACCCCTACCACAATAATTGAAAGTCCTCCATTTTACAATCCAATCCATTGCCACCATTGACCCAGCTGTACCCCAAGCGAGCATCCATCCAATCGACTCTCTACTCTCAATCGATCTCGAAGACTGACGAAAGTCTCTAACAGATTATCCACCCTGATGTGTATGGTCAGTCCCATCGTTTTCGCGTCAGGATATAATTAACGTCAATCGAACAGGAGGTGTGCAACATGGATCTAACAACTGTTAAGATTGAAAAACCGGTCACGATCAATTTCATCCTTGGGCAGACGCATTTCATCAAATCCGTTGAAGACATGCATGAGACCCTGGTATCCGCAGTACCGGGGATCAAATTCGGATTAGCTTTTTGCGAAGCATCCGGCAAATGTCTGCTGCGGTGGTCAGGGACAGATGAGGATATGATCGATCTGGCTCAAAAGAACGCCATGGCTATTTCCGCTGGCCATTCATTCATCCTTTTCCTGGGTGATGGCTTTTACCCCATCAATGTGCTCAACGCTATTAAGATGATCCCAGAGGTCTGCCATATATACTGTGCCACAGCGAATCCAACGGAGGTGATCGTCGTTGAGACCGATCAAGGGCGCGGCATAATGGGTGTGATTGACGGTCAAAAACCGTTGGGGATCGAAGGCGAAGAGGATATCACCTGGCGCAAAGATTTTCTGCGCCAGATCGGTTATAAATCTTAATTATCTACACAGCAAAATATCATGACTCTTCCAAGCGTAATGCGCGCAATGGTGCTAGAAATACCGGGGACACCCTTGAAGCTGTTGGAAGTCCCCCGCCCTACTCCCGGTCCGGATCAGGTTTTGCTGCAGGTTCATACCTGCGGAGTTTGCCGTACCGATTTGCATATCCTGGATGGTGAACTGCAGCACCCCAAGCTGCCCCTCATTCTGGGTCACCAGATTGTGGGTACGGTGGTGGCAATGGGAAATAATGTGGACCGCTTCAACCCAGGTGAACGAGTTGGTGTACCCTGGCTCGGGTATACAGATGGCAGTTGCTTTTACTGCCAGCGGGGTCAGGAGAACTTGTGTGAGAACCCCCGCTTCACTGGGTACACCATCGATGGTGGCTTTGCCGAGTATACAACCGCTGATCAACGCTACTGTTTCCCTTTACCAGAAGACTACAACGATATTGATGCTGCACCCTTGCTTTGTGCGGGGATGATCGGGTACCGCACTTACCGTCTGGCTGGAGAGCATAAAGAACGCCTCGGTATCTATGGCTTCGGGGCAGCAGGGCACATCACTGCACAGATCGCCATCCACCAGGGTCAGCGCGTCTTCGCTTTCACCCGTCCAGGCGATACCCAGGCCCAGGATTTTGCCCGTCGTTTGGGAGCGGTTTGGGCTGGCGATTCAACCAAGGCCCCACCCGAGAAGCTGGATGCAGCTTTAATTTTCGCACCAGTAGGCTCTCTGGTTGTGGATGCACTGCGTGCCACGGTCAAAGGCGGCACGGTGGTCAGTGGAGGCATCCATATGAGCGATATTCCTTCTTTCCCCTATCGCCTGCTGTGGGATGAACGCCAGATCCGCTCCGTTGCCAACCTGACCCGCCAGGACGGCGAAGAGTTCCTGGCTATTGCGCCCCAGGTACCGGTAAAAACCGATGTCACACCTTACCCATTAGAAGAGGCAAACCAGGCTTTGGAGGACTTACGCAATGGGCAGCTCCAGGGTGCCGCAGTACTGGTGGTGGATTAACCTTATGCAGACTCAGATCACCCAACCTTCAAACCTTCTGCTCCCCTCTGGTCAACTGGCACAGGTCGGCTGGGCACGCCAACCGCTCCTGGATTGCAATCTAGAAGCCGCCAATTTCTACCCAGGTCGCGTCTTGCAGCGTTACCGGCTTAAGTGCTGGGATTATTACGCCATCTTCACCCCGCGGCATTTCTTCTCTACAACCATCGCTGACTTGGGTTATGCTGGCAATATCTTCGTTTACATTCTTGATTTCTCCAGCGGTGAGCTGCATGAGGAAGGACTCGTCATTCCCCTAAGCAGAGGTATTTCTTTACCACGCAACAGTACCGCAGGAGACGCGTATTTTAAAGATCAGCACACTACACTATCATTCCAACGCAATTCGGACAGCAGGGTTATCTCCGTCTCTTGGCCCGGATTCAACCAAGGAAAAGGCATCGGAGCCGAGATCACTCTAACGAGCCCACCCGATCACGAATCGATGAATATCGTCATTCCCATTGGAGAAAAGCGCTTCTACTACAACCACAAAGTCAACTGCCTGCCAGCGAAAGGGTATTTACAGTATGGGGATGTTCGGGAGGAGATCAACCCTGGTGAGAGTCTCGGCTCGCTAGACTGGGGGCGTGGGGTCTGGGAATACAGCAGTTTCTGGAATTGGGCCAGCACTTCTGGTTTCTTACCAGACGGACGAACAATCGGTTTAAACCTGGGCACGGGTTTTGGTGATACCTCCGCGGCCACAGAAAACTGCCTGATCCTGGATGGGCGCATTCATAAACTCGATGAAGTCAAGTTCAATTATGATCCCCATGATTATTCCTCCCCATGGGAATTCACCGATGCAGATGGTCGCCTGCATCTAGAATTCACACCTTTCACAGAACGCCTGGCACGCACCAACCTGCTGATCATCTTCAGCGAAGTACACCAGATGTTTGGGCATTACAACGGATGGGTAGAGACTGATACTGGAGGGAAGATCGAAATTCACGATCTGATCGGGTTTGCAGAAGAGTACCACGCGCGATGGTGAATACTCCTTATATGCGGTTCCTTTAATTCAAAATTTTGGCATTAGAACCACGTGCGTAGGTATTATCTAACCCCAGGCTGATAAAATCCTTGAAGTGCCTTCACTTCTTGGGAATTATAGAGAGACTAACTCACACAGTAACTGGAACTCTCTAAAACGATCTTGATCCTTCGCATTATTGCATTCACTCTCGGCACGCTGCTGGTTATCCCGCGGGCCATGCCTGACAGGATCACGGCTGCTGGAGCTGTTCTCGACGCGGCTGCTCTGACCCTCTCAACGCTGGATATCCCCCATGATTTTCAAGCTGATCTCTGCCTGCGAGCCGGCTACCTGGCGCTAGGCAACATCGCAGATTTTTTCAATGCGCCGTACAATCCGAACCCACCCGCGGGCGATCCAATCAGCATCACCCGTGCCGAATTCGACGCTGCTGATGATCAGCTGGCCAGCCAGGATCTCCCCGTTAAATTCAATCGCGATCAGGCCTGGCGGGATTATTCCGGTTGGCGGGTCAACTACGACCAGGTGCTCCTGGCTCTTGCGGAATTAACCGTTGCACCACAAGCCCCCTGGTCAAGTGACAGGGCAGTAAAAAGATCCGTTTAACCAGATGGGAGCCTACAGTTTTCGCATAGAATTCTTATCGGACCCATCCGCGGTACTCCCAGTACTTTAACTTCAAATTATCCATGTGAGGGTCAATCAAATCGCCAGGTTTTCTAATTAGGATCTAGTTAGGGTTAGCGTCTTTGTCAATGGTGTAAAATCGATAGAAATAGGGGAGAATACCTTTATGAAGATTACAGTATGTGAACTTCCCAATGGCACTACTGCATTTGAAATAGCCTGGAGTCAATTGGTTGAGCATGTCAATCAACACAACAGCGAAGTTGTGCTGCTGCCAGAGATGCCGTTTTCTCCCTGGTTGGCTCAAACCAGAGAAGTCAATACTCACCTCTGGGAAGAGTCTGTGGAAAACCATAATAAATGGATTGCCAGGCTTAATGAATTAGCACCAGCCATCGTAATCAGCACGAGACCAATCACCACCGGGGGAATAAGAAATAATTTCGGCTACATATGGGAACCTGGAATTGGAATGCAGAACGGACATGCCAAGTACTATCTTCCCGACGAACCTGGATTTTGGGAAGCGACGTGGTATCAACGGGGCGATGGAAAGTTCTCAGGTATTAAAACCTCCAAGGGCAAATTTGGATTCTTAATCTGTACTGAGCTTTGGTTTAATTACCATGCCAGGGAGTATGGAAAGCAGGGCATCCATTTTCTGGTTTGTCCCAGAGCTACCCCCAACCCCACCGCAAATAAATGGATTGCCGGAGGTCGTACAGCTGCTGTTGTCTCTGGTGCATTCTGCCTTTCTTCTAATTTGAGTGGAATGACGCCAGCTGGTGGGGATTTCGCCGGTGTGGGCTGGATCATAGGGCCAGCCGAAGGTAAAGTGTTGGGTCTGACATCTGCAAAGCAACCATTTTTAACCATAGATGTCGATCGGGATGAAGCGGATCAGGCTAAGAAAACCTACCCAAGATATGTTCTTGACTAAAAGGGTAATCACGTCCATTGATAAGTATTCACGACTAAATACAAAACCTTGGCTCAGTGGTGATTATAGTTGGTAAACCCCTAATTATGGTTTAGCAACTGACAGTAATCTAAACTATCCATGAAAGTTAGGGAGATTGTTCAAGTTTCATCCATTGTGAGTCCCAACTTTAAATGATCCCTATCCAACTCACCCGCTTTTTATCAATGGCAGATGTTAACCCCGAATGTTAAACGCGAAAAACGTACAGGGCACCGTGGAAAACCCGCGGAGCTGCCTGTGGACCGGGAGAGAAGGTTGTTACCGTGATGCCTCAATAGGTAATGTTATATTAGAGGTATCGCTGCTTCAAATGCTATAATCTCCGGGGATTCGGGGATTGCGGTATAAAAGACAGGACTATGTCAATTC
>DAOVCZ010000267.1 GCA_030669775.1 Chloroflexota bacterium
GATCTGGTTGTCTGGGGTTCTGCTCGCATTGAACGTGAGAAATAAAGGCATTACCATGCGGATCAATGCTAAACTCACCGGGATATGGATATGTACGTGCCTGATTGTCACCGCCTGTTCAACGGCGGATGGAGAGGCAAGCCCAACACCTGAACCCGAAACCGTGCTGACGGCTGCTGCACAAACTGCTGACGCCCAGCTGACAGAACTGGCCAAGCCGCAAGGGACAACCACGCCATTACCTCCGGGTGAGGATGATATATCCTTCACACCGACCGCCATAACGGATCTTGACCCGGAAGATGGATCGGACGTGATCACTACCACCGCGCCGACTGTGGCAACTGGCGGTATTGACCTGGCTGAATTTTGGGCGGATGTAACCATACCGGACGGTACAGATTTCGATCCCGGAGAGGGATTCAGCAAGGTATGGAAATTGCGAAACTCTGGGACAAACACCTGGACACCAGAATACGCCCTGGCGTTCTTCACCGGCGAACAAATGTCTGCTCCTGCGGAAGTCCCTCTGAGTGCAAATGTAGCCCCCGGTGCAACTGTGGACGTCTCTGTTGATATGATCGCCCCCCAGTCTGGGGGTAATTACCTTGGTTATTGGAAGATGCGCAATCCAGCTGGTGAATTTTTCGATTATGCAGTTTTCGTGCAGATCGATGTGGTGGGAGAGATTGCAGCAGGCACTGCATTGCCAACGCCCTCAGGATCAGGCCGGGTGACGCAGGCCTCCATCCAGGTGGATGATTCATCACCCAGTGATTGTCCGCACACCTTCACCTTTACCGCCACGTTCACCCTGAGTGAGCCAGCAACGGTCACATACCGCATGGAAGCTGGGAGTGATACACCAGGTTTTACGTATAACCTCCCTGGAGAATTCACCGGCTCATTCGATGCAGGAACTCATTCAGTGGTTTACTATCTGGTTATCCAGGATACTGTCAATGGGTGGGCTCAATTTCACATCCTGGCACCCAACGAAAAGATCTCAAACCAGGCGAGTTTCTCATTATCCTGTGGCCCGTAGATAGCCCTATGGCGCTGAAGAATGAGATCGTAGCTGAAGCGAGACGATTGGGATTTAACCTGGTCGGTGTGACGCGGCCTGATCCGCCCCCGCATGTGAATGTATATGAGGACTGGTTAGATCAAGGTCGACATGGAGAGATGAGCTATCTATCCACAGATCGGGCACGCGCCCGCAGGGCTGATCCAAGCCTGATTCTGCCTCAATGCAAATCAATCTTGATTCTCGGGATGGACCACACCATACCACCTCCATCCGAGATGATGCCAGGAAAGGATGCCTTAAAAGATTATACATTACGGGGACGGATCGCTTCCTATGCCTGGGGGGAGGATTACCATAATGTAATTCCCCTGCGCTTGCAGGAGTTAGTGACGTTTATCGAGGCCCGCGTTGGGGAGCCAGTTCCCAATCGCTGGTACACGGACACCGGACCCATCTTGGAGCGCGAACTGGCGCAGCGGGCCGGGTTGGGATGGATCGGCAAGAACACCTGCCTGATCAACCCTGCTCAGGGATCGTTTTTTTTGCTGGCAGAGTTTTTTTTATCTATTGACCTGGAACCAGACCCCCCATTCACCTCAGATCGCTGCGGAACCTGTACCCGCTGCCTTGAGGCTTGCCCAACAGGTTGCATTCTGCCAGACAGGACCATCGATGCCTCTCAATGCATCTCTTATTTGACGATCGAGCTCAAGGGAGAAATACCCAGAGAATTGCGCCCTCAGATAGACAATTGGATCTTTGGCTGCGATATTTGCCAGCAGGTGTGCCCCTGGAACCAGCGCTTTGCAGATACAAATGGGGAAAAAGGTCTCACCGGAAATAATCACTTTGGTTACCCGGAGCTAATTGATGAGCTGTCGCTTTCGCCCCAGGAATTTAACCGCAAATTCAAGGGCAGCCCAATAAAGCGTGCGAAACGCCGTGGTTATCTGCGCAATGTTGCGGTTGTTTTGGGTAACTTGAAGCGCGCCAATGCCGTGCCATCATTAATTAAATCGCTGCTCGATGAAACTGAACCGCTAGTTCGTGGTCATGCTGCCTGGGCGCTGGGTCAGATTGGCGATGATCTTGCCTGGGAGGCACTTAAAGAGGCCGCCGTCAATGAAAAAGATCCCTACGTGGTCGGGGAAATCCTCGCCGCGCTAGGAGAGTGAGCCATTTTTTTGAGTAGAGTATTCCTGGTGAACCGCAATTGGTTATTGGTCTTGCTTATTTCCCTGGCGGTAGGCTGCCAGACTTCCTCCGATTCGGGAATTGAAGAGAAGCCGGTGGGTATAGAGATAGCGGTGAGCCCAACAACTATCTCGTCTGAACTCACTCCGACAATCCAGGTACCAACGCAATCTCCTGTTCCAAGTCCGACACCCAACCCCACCAGCACGGCAGTCAAACCAACGCTCCAAATCACCCAAACACCCACCTCTATTCCCACCACAAGCCTCCTTTTTACTGGTGTGATCGTTCCAGCCCGGTGTGTCCAGGCAGCGATCGATGCCTCCGGGGATAGTGACTACCTGTATGATGAAGTACGCGAGATTATCAGCCAGGCAGACCTTGCGATTGGGACCTTGAATGCCACTATCAGCGATTTTCCTCCACCTACTGGCTGCGTATCAACTTATGTTTTGGTAGGGGGTTCTGAGAATGCAGATGCTTTAGCACGCGCTGGCTTTGACCTGATGAGTGTCGCCACTAATCACATTAAGAATTGCAGTCTGAGCAATTGCGGGGACCGCGCCTTCTTCGACACGCTGGAAAATTTAAGACGGGTAGGGATTGCTCCAGTGGGTGCTGGAGAAAATTTACAGGAAGCGATGGACCCTCTTGTGGTGGAGATGAACAGCGTTCGCTTCGGGTTTGTCTCATTAGGGCAACTTGAACCCCTCGTATTTGCCACTGAGGAGAAATCCGGGATCGCGGTATTAAATGAGGATAACTTGAGATCGGCTATCCAGGCAGCCCAGCAGGTTTCCGATGTCGTGGTTGTCTTGCCGCATTGGGGACCAGAAGATGTGCCGGTTCCCAACTGGTCGCAGAGAGAACTGGCGC
>DAOVCZ010000113.1 GCA_030669775.1 Chloroflexota bacterium
CGGTGGTCCTCTTGTTCAAAGGTACGACTCTGGTCAATATGGGCAGGGATCAAGAGGCTCTACCATTCCTTGAAGAGGCTCACGCGCTGTTTGAGGATTTGGACATGCAATGGTATCTGGCAACAACCCAGGTCCACATTGCTAATGCAGCGTTAGGAAGGGGAGATACTGAGAAAGCTTTGGATAACTTGAAACAGGCATATTCCTCCAGCAAGGAGATCAATGAGAAGTGGTTGCTCTCCTTCATTTTGAATAATTATGGTGAGGTTTCCAGGGTACGAGGAGAATACGATCAAGCGCAATCTTATTATCAGCAGAGCGAGTCCTTACTGAGAGAGATGGGCGACAAGGGTGAGCTGGCCAGATTGGTGCATAATCTCGGGTATGTTACCCGACATCAAGGAGATCTTGATGGAGCAGAGGCTCAATTCCATGAAAGCTTGGCCATGTTCTTAAAATTAAGCAACCAACGTGGAATCGCAGAGAGCTTGGCAGCTATCGCTGGTATATGGATCGGACAGGGAAAATTTCGATCCGGGGCGCAGCTTCTCGGAGCGGGAACAAATCTACTGGATCAAACCGGGGGCTCGTGGTGGCCGGCAGATCGAGTTGAGATTGATCGCATAATCTTATTGCTCGAGAACGGGATAGGTAAAGATGATCTCGCTGCGGGTGTAGCAGCAGGTCAAAAAATGACCATTGAAGCTGCGGTTTCTATGGTTATGGATAAAGCTTCTCATGATGGTTAATTGAGATCGAGTTCAGAAGAATTGCGATCTCGATATGAATATGATCTCAATTTATGTAAATCAGGGCATGTGAAAGGGAAGGACTGATCTGCTTGACACTATCCTCGAAATCCTTGATTATTTAAACCCAAACGATCCATTCAGTGTATAAGATATATAATATAGTGATCGTACCAACTTAGATTTGTATTAAAGCATATTATTTTTTCAAACAAGGGAGAGAATATAATGAATTATCCACAAAACCGATGGACGCGTACATTATTTGTGATCGTGGTCTTGATGGGGGGCGTATTTAGTCTTGTCTCGCCTGCTCGAGCTCAGGGCATCGAGGTCACCTTTGAAGACTCAGTAGCTGCCGGTGAGGTGGTTGATAATGATGCGATCCTGGCAGGGACGACCGTCAAGATTGATGGCACAGTGGATGGGGATGCCCTCGCTGTGGGTTCACTTGTGGAAGTCAATGGTGATGTCGCCGGCAGCCTGGTCGCGATTGGACAGAACGTCGTGATCAATGGAACTGTCGAAGGGACAGTCTACGTTGCCGCGGTGACGCTCGATTTGGGAGAGGAGGCTGCATTAAGTCGCAACATTGACTACCTCGGAGCCAGCCTGGCAACCGCGGAAGGATCCACTATCGACCGGGACCTGGTGATGGTCAGCATGGGGGCACAGCTGTCTGGCGATATCGGGAGAAACACTGTTGGCATCATCGGCCCTTGGGAATTGTTTAAACTCTTTATGGATATGATCGGTCGACCGGTGTTTGAGCCTCAGACTGGATTAGAGACATCTGGAACGCCTTATCAGGCCCAGAATCAGCCAGTGATTCTTTCCGGATTCCTGCCCTCGCTGAGCTCGATCGCCTTGACCAGGTCAGAGGCGCCGAACTCTGCGGAAGCATACCTGGTACCTGCCTCCATTGCACAACCTGACCTGTCCGCCCAATCCGATTCATCCATCGATTCGGAAAAAGTGATGGATTGGCTGCAGTGGGTTGTCGAAGAATTTATCACTTTATTGGTGTTTGGTTTGCTGGGTATCTGGCTGTTTTCATCGTTCTTGAAGCGCAGCGCCGAGAAAATCGAGACCAAACCTCTTCATTCCACTGGAATCGGGCTTCTGGGATTGGTGATTTCCGTGGCTTTGATCGGGGTGGTGATCCTGGTCGCGCTGCTGATCTTGATGCTCGGTATCGGGTTGGGTGCGCTTAACTTCTGGGACCTGGCCTGGGCTGTATGGGGGGTAGGCTTCACCAGCCTGGGATTGGCATTTTGGCTTTCATTGCTGTTTGTCTCTTATGGTACGAAGGTCATCGTGGCTTTCCTGGTGGGATCATTAATTCTCAAGCGTTTAGCGCCAAATTCCCTCCAGTACAAGATATTGCCGTTGCTGTTGGGGCTGCTCATCTACGTTTTGCTTGCCTGGCTGCCATACTTTGGCTGGGTGATCGCGGTGCTGGTTAATGCAATTGGTCTTGGTGCCGCCTGGCTTGCCTTCAGAGATCGAAGTCCAGAGGGATCAGAAGAGGAAATGCCAGCCGAGGAGGCCGATTCCGAGTAGTAGAGTTATAAAAAATAGGAGCCCGCCCCTTTCGTGTTGCAGAGGGACGGGCTCTTTGTATTAAACAGATGGAGCTATGGCCTAGCTCGCAGCCTCAAAGTTTATTTAATCAACCTCTCTGGATAAGAACAACCCTCGAAAATTACCATCACAATAGCAAAATAATATTCAGGGCATTTCACAACCAAAGGGTTTCTAGTTTTCCCTGCGCCAGACTTCTTCGAATTTGCGGATTCGCCGTTGGATGTGCCAGGCATACGGGTCAGCTTTCGATCGTTTTGAGGAGATCAGCTGCATGGCTTCGTTGGCAGAGCAGCCTTGTCCAATCAAAACCGCAGCAGCCATCGCTACACTGCGGTGGCGTCCTTTACGGCAATATACCAAAACACTTTCACCGTCTTCGATAACGGGTAGGGCGGCCTTGACTCCATCAACTAGTTTACCGAGCGGTATGGGGAGAAAAATCGAGTCGAATGTGCGCAAAGTCAGCATGCGGAATGGGTGATTTCGATAGACTTCCGCAGGGCGAATAAAGATCATATTGAGGATCAAGCGCACATTCATATCTCGAATCGCATCGGCGTCTTCAGCTTTTGGATGAGCGGCGATATACAGCTGATCTGTGATCCTGGAGATATCCATGATAGTACTCAGTACCCGATTGGAAGTTTGGTTGGTGAATAATTGGAAGGTAATTAATCAGAATTCCACCCGGCGATGTTCAGCCAGATTTTGAGGATTTGTCTAAGTATGTATTATTGACTCAACCTGGGAAGAGGTCGCCCTTACCAGTTACTCCCAGCTGCGACCCTCGAGTTCCCTGCGTAAAGTCTCCTCAGCCTCATCTGGGAGAGAAGTCTGCAGGACTTTGCCTTTATAACCCCGCAGAGCAGCCACAGTTGGGTTAGGATCGTCGCCCCGAACGATGAAGAAGATTGCGGAGCTGCCAGGTTTTAGTTCCTCGGAGACTTCCTTAATAAATTCTTGAGATACACCAGTATCCGCTAATTTCCCGACCAGCGCTCCCCCAATGGCACCTAAGATCAAACCACCAATCGGGAAGAAAACGGACCCAATGAGCAGACCGATGGCACTGCCCCCAAGTGCGCCTACCTTTACTCCCCGGTCAACCTCATCCTTGAGATGGACTTTACCATCTTCATCTTTGACCACCACGGCAGAGTCATCAAGGCTGAGATGGCCTGTTTCTTGAATGCTGCTCAGGGTGTGCCGAACTTTTCCGGCTTCTTCGGGCTCGTCGAAGGCTATCACGACCAGGTACGACATTTCATTCCTCCTGTTGTGAAAATATCCCTTTTGTGGAGGGTTATGATTAGACGGTTTGTTGTGGAAATATAAAATTCCGCCCAATTATAGCATAACTGAAATGGCAAGGATGGTTTCGGATGAAGACGGATATTGCCGGGGCTCTACAGCTTATGGTTTGACCCTGTTAGCCAAAATCATCTTTGGGAAGAATTTGAGCAATGAGCATTAAGGTGTATTTATACCTTGCATTTTTGTTAGATTTCGCTATACTATAAAGGTAACCTTGGAGAAGGTCCTGCAGGATTTTTTCAAGCAAGTTTCTTAGATATATATCGTAAGGAGAATGTACTATGGCAGAAGCCACCATGACTTCAGAAGAACGTCTTATCCCCTGGTGGGTGGTGTTGATTGAAGGCATCGCCGCCATCATTATCGGAATCTTATTATTGGTCAATCCGCGAATTACAACAGCGGTCCTAATCCAATTTCTAGGTATCTATTGGTTCATCGTAGGGATCATCGATATCGTTCGCATCTTCATAGATAGCTCAATGTGGGGCTGGAAACTCTTTTCCGGTATTATCGGTATCTTGGCAGGTATAGCCATAATCCAGTACCCATTGTGGGCTTCCATACTCGTTCCAACTGTGATGGTTTGGGTGTTCGGTTTCTTTGGGATCATCATCGGCATCATCGGCTTGATCCAGGCTTTCCAGGGCGCCGGTTGGGGTGCAGGCATCTTGGGTATTTTGAGCATACTATTCGGTCTGCTCTTACTCTTCAATGCCTTTGTTGCTTCGCTGACCTTGCCGTTTATTTTCGGCATCCTGGCAGTCGTCGGTGGTCTTGCCGCACTGGTGATGGCTTTCCAGATGCGCTAGCCCCAAAAAACGCATAAGATACAACAATACGTTTACCAAGGGAACAAAACACACTGGAATAAATTTCACCCTTCTCCGGGGAACCCAGTAGTGCCCTAGAAAAAAGAGGGTTTGGCAAATTTCACTGCCGAACCCTTCTTTCTTACTTACTCAATGGTATAACGATAATAATTATAAAAAATTTCATAAATCAAAATAACCATCTGGATTTTCTGTGGTTTAATTGGTCTGATTAAGCAGTAAGGGTGCCAGCTTAGAGGAGTCTTTTATGAGTGCAGCACCGCCAGCATTTCACATCTTAGCCAAGCCTACCGGGGCTGTCTGCAATCTGGCTTGTAAGTATTGTTTCTTCCTTTCCAAGGAGATACTTTACCCTGGAAGCCGCTTCCGCATGGCGGATGAACTGCTGGATACCTATATTCAGCAGCTGCTAGAAGCTCACCAGGTCCCTGAAGTAACGATCGCCTGGCAGGGTGGTGAGCCCACATTAATGGGGTTGGATTTTTTCAAACGGTCTGTTGAGTATGTGGAGAAGTATAAAAAACCCGATCAGCGGATTGCGCATACCATGCAAACCAATGGCACAAAACTGGACGATGAGTGGTGCGCCTTCTTCAAGGAAAATGATTTCCTGATTGGATTAAGCGTTGATGGGCCTCAAGAGATGCATGATGTCTACCGGGTCAATAAAGGGGGTGAAGGCACTTTTCACCAGGTGATGGGTGGGCTGGATTACCTGCGAAAGCATGAGGTTGAGTTCAATATTTTATGCAGTGTACATGCGGCAAATGCTGACCACCCGCTGGAGGTTTACCGGTTCTTCCGGGATGAGTTGGGAGCGCAATTTATCCAGTTTATCCCAATTGTCGAACGAGCCACGGAGCAATTACTGCCCCTGGCAAATATGGGTTGGAGCGAGAAATCCGGGGTTGAAAGACCCTTATATGTGCAGCAAGGCAACCTGGTGATAGAGCGCTCGGTTCAGGCTGAACAGTATGGCGAATTTCTGACCACCATCTTCGACGAGTGGGTCAGGCGGGATGTAGGTAAGGTTTATGTGCAGCTGTTTGATGTCACTTTAGGCAGCTGGATCGGTCAGCACAATTTGTGTATTTTTTCTCCTACCTGCGGCACTGCGTTGGCCCTGGAACATAATGGTGACCTGTATGCATGCGATCATTATGTCGAGCCGGATTTCCTTTTGGGAAATATCCTGGAAGAACGCATGATCGATCTGGTTGCTTCAGACCAGCAGCGCAAATTTGGGCAGGATAAATACGATAGGCTGCCGAAATACTGCCAGGAGTGCGAAGTCCTCTTTGCCTGTTATGGGGGTTGTCCCAAGAATCGCCTGATCGAGACACCAGCTGGAGAACCAGGTTTGAATTACCTGTGTGCTGGATATAAGAAATTCTTCAACCATGTCAATGAGCCGATGCGCTTCATGGTAAATGAGCTGCGCAATAATCGGCCGCCAGCAAATGTGATGGAATTTATGGCAGGGAAAGAGGCGGAGCTGCAGAAGTTGTTCGCCAAGGCACACCGCAACGATCCCTGTCCTTGCGGCAGCGGTCTTAAATTCAAAAATTGCCATTACCGGGCGACCCAGAATCAAAACAGGTAATATATTTTGTATTCAGATTTGCTACCTGGATGGATTAAATCCCTGCAGGGGTCGAGCTTTTACGGGGTTGCTTGAATGAGAGCAAGGTGTGATAGACGGGAACATTCAGAGACGTTTATAATAAAGCTTCAAATGATAAATGAATAGCCAGGAGAGTCTGAGATGCCAACTGAGAACACCAGTCAGAATCCAATTAAATTAGAGCTTGCGGAAACGCAGTACTCGGTTGTCCCAGAAAATCGAGTGACGATCCCAATCGGATTGGTCAACC
>DAOVCZ010000236.1 GCA_030669775.1 Chloroflexota bacterium
CGGGTGTGATGCCCCAGATCACGCCCTTCATGACTCCGACGTTGCCGTCTTTGAGTCCGAAATCGGTGAGCAAGGTGATGGTGGACATTTACAAGCATCCGTGTGTTGGATAAGCCGTAATGTTATTAATCGCTGGAGCGAGGTGGAGGCGAAGAATCGCTCAATGTTTCAGCTTTAAATTGTTTTAAAAAAAAGCACTCGTAAATAGATTCTACAGCCAATTTACCAAAAACGGTTTTGTCATGTCTGTGATCTGCAGCCCAATGAAAAATAGCGACTGATTATATTTTAGAACAAAAACTGAATTTTGGGGGATTTATGTTCGGATTGCTTTGGGCTAGGTGGTTGAAGCATAACGATTGTCATCGCATTCAAGCTGGCGCTCATAATCGGTTCCGGAGCGCTATCCGCTCTCTGACAATGCGCGCATGCCCGGAAGATGAATATCGAAAGCTGGTCAACAGGTCGTCTCGATGGTATTGGGGGCTTCTCTAAAAGTGTCCAATGGCGAAACTTGAATTTAATAAAAATCCCTGTATAATTATATTAATGGGAAATTAAAGTGGCTTTTATCCGATTCTATTTGTTCGTTTATATTGAAAGCTTACTCTAAAAATTTCATACGGAAGCGTTTGATCAGATACCAGTCATAGGAGTATAAGATGAAAATTGGAAAAACCTTTGCTTTTATATTGGTTACATCAGGATTGATTCTTCTCAGTTCCAGCATGGTAAACGCATGGTCTCCAAATCAAAAGACGATTCCTGGTCTTTCAAGAGACAAGTTGCTGAATTCCAGTGCCATGTCCGCATGGATTCCAACGCCAGTTGTGGACGATCCTTTAGTAAGAATGCCCGGGACCCAACCTGGACAGGTTGAATTAGAAGGTCCAAACCGGTGCTTGAACTGTCATTCTGGATATGATCCACTTGTGGAGCCGGGCTTCAGCTGGAAAGGATCGATGATGGCTCAGGCTGGTCGCGATTTCCTGTTCTTGTCTTGTGTGACTGTTGCGGGTCAGGATTCAATCTGGGCGATAGGCAGTCCAAACGCGATCGATATCTGTGAACGATGCCACTATCCAGAGGGATGGTTGGAGGGACGCTCTGATCCGCCTAACATCTCAGCAATGAGTGGGTCTGATTATGACGGTGTGGAGTGCTCTTTTTGCCATCAAATGTATGATCCCTTCTTCGAGACTACTTATGCTGGCACACGAGAAGGAGACGATTGGTTGAATTATTGGGACGAAATGAACGACAGCGATACGCCTTCAATGACTGCGGCAGAGGCAACGTATCATGAAGACAGTCTTTCGGCACAAGACATCCTGTTTTTTAATGAGGATCCGTTTTTTGGCATCGATAATCTTCCTGTTAGCCCTGGCTATGTTGAGAATGGAGGAGGACAATATTATGTGAGCCCTTCTAAAGACAAACGGGCGCCTTTCGCTGACGTTGATCCACGCTCACATACCTTTTACTATAGCCGGTACCATAAGAGTAAATATTTCTGTTCAACATGCCATGATGTCTCCAATCCGGTTCTGAAGAATCTGGGCCAGGATGGAACTCAATCGCTTAATACTGAGTTG
Source organism: Chloroflexota bacterium (assembly GCA_030669775.1). Taxonomy (GTDB): domain Bacteria; phylum Chloroflexota; class Anaerolineae; order Anaerolineales; family UBA4823; genus PFL25. The sequence continues at coordinate 1,596 of DAOVCZ010000236.1, forward strand.
TTCTCTGCCTATTCGTATTTTCATGTTGAGAGAACCTTCTCGGAATTCATGCTCTCAGATTACGGGCTGCAGGGTGGCGCACAGGGGATTGGACCCTTTGCACCGGAAGTGTTCGACACTTCGCTTGCCAACAACTATATTGCCCGCTGCCAGGATTGCCATATGCGAGATTTGGAAGGACCCGGATGTAACAAGCAAGGGGCGCCCATTCGACCTACAGAAAGCATTGAACATCCCAACACCGGTCTACCATTGCATGATTTGAGCGGTGGCAATGCCTGGGTTTCTTATGTCCTGGCAAGCGCAATTGGGGGTTCGCCTAACTATGACGCTACGAACGATCAACTCCTGAACCAAGGTCCAGAAATATTGACTCTCGATCTAACCCAAGGTCAGGGAATTGACCCTGAGGCTTTGCTGGCGGGTGTGGAACGGGCGAAAGTACAACTCCAGGGTGCAGCCTCGATAAAAAACCTGGAATACAATTCTGAGGACGGTACCATTTCATTTCGCATTCAGAACCAGACCGGGCATAAGTTGATCTCCGGCTTTCCCGAGGGGCGGCGTATGTTTGTGAATATCAAAGCCAAGACCACCGATGGATCACTGATCTATGAAGTGAACCCTTATGACTATCAAGCCGGTACCCTTAAAGGTTTAAATTATGACTACCAACCGGATCCCAACGGCATACTTCCGCTTCCGCAGGACATCAATCCTCTCAATGAGGCTTACGTTGACGAATTGGTATACGAGGTGCATCCCAGCAGCGACCTAACCGGCGAGGATGAAACATTCCACTTTGCTCTCGCTACTGACCGTTACAAAGACAACCGCATCCCACCGAAAGGATTCCGCATAGAAGATGCGGCTGAGCGACTGATCCAGCCGGTCTGGCATGGCGTTCCTGACCCAAACTACTTCTCTCCGGATGAGTACGCGGGTGGATACGACGAAGTATCTCTTACGATCCTGGCAGAAGCCGATCTGGTAGAAGTGAATTTGTACTACCAGACTACCAGTCGCGAGTATATCGAGTTCTTGCGTGATGAGATTAATGGAGATGCATCAACGCTTCCGGACCCAAGCGCCTATATTATTCAGACAGACCCATTCTTCGCCCAGCTAAAAGCCTGGGGGGACACAATGTGGCAGCTCTGGAGTCACAATATGGAAGTCCCAGGTGCCGACCCATTCCTGATGACTCAGGCGAGTATAGCAGATGATAACGACGAAGAAGTTTATCTTCCAATTATTCTTGGAAGCACGTCCACAATTGGAGGGGATGATCCGATTGGTTATAGTAATTGGCTTGTCCGGCTTCTGGGTTTGTTTAAAAATTTCAGATGAGCCTGATATTGTTCATAGCACCGAAAAAATCGGCGAAACAAAGCTCGTTAGGCTTGTGAATATGTAATCTATTAGGGAGGTGGTTAATTTAGATCGCTCGTCTTGGGTTGATGCCAATTGCCCATTTTCAAGGATACGGGCTTGCGGATATTAGCTGAGAGAAACGTCTCATGTGCAGGTCCGTCCAGCCATTAATGGAGTATAAAGAACACCCAATTCCCCGAATTGGTAATAGATTCGTCCCCTGGTCAGCTTAGACTTAGAATTTAGGCAGTACCAGAAATTACCACTGGAGTTCGATAAAGTGTTTATGGGGGGACTGAATTCAAGTGATAATCTAGTCCGCTTTTTTCGTGGTAACATTTGACAGCCTTAATAGAAATTGAGAATGCGTAACCATATCACCTGATCAAACGTAGAATAAAGAAACAGTTTTTTTTTATGAGAATGTAACGTGGTGTGGAGTTGCGCAACCTTTTCAACTTAAACGCATCTAATGAGTAACGATAAAAAACAAACGCATGATTTCTCTCTCGACCTTCTCCGCGC
>DAOVCZ010000158.1 GCA_030669775.1 Chloroflexota bacterium
GGTCGCTGTTTCTACTGATAAGGTACGCGGTAGATAGTCTACGATCCGTTCCCAAGAATCACCTGCATCTCGACTAGCGAAAACTTGACCAGTACTGGTTCCTATGTAGATCCCGGCACTTTCAAATTGGTCTGTCGCCATCGCCTCACGCAGGACCACTAAATGTGCTCGCTCCGGTAAACCATTCATCATTCGCTGCCATGATTCCATACTATCCTGGCTTCGCCAAATGGCGAAGCTTCCATCAACACTAAATCAACTATCTTAACATCCTTACTGTTCATACCATCCTCCAATAAAGGTATTTATGTCCGATAATTAGCCTCAAATATATTTTACTCCTGATGCGGTGATAAATTGCACGACACTCTCTTCAGGTTGAATGAATCCATTAGCAAGGAGTTTTTTTAACGCAGCCAGAGTAGCAGCCCCTTCTGGTGAGGCGAATATGCCTTCATTTTTTCCTAATTCAACCTGTGCTTCAAGCATTTCATCATCTCCGACTGCGACTGCAGTTCCGCTTGACTCTCTCAAGATTTCCAAAATCAGGCGATCAGCCAGGCTGAGTGGTACGCGAATTCCAGCAGCGATTGTGCTTGCATCCTGCCAGAATTCACATTTATCTGATCCTGAATGAAAGGCTTTGACGACTGGTGCGCAACCGTCTGACTGCACTGAGATCATCTTTGGGAGATTTGAGTCTTCTAACCATCCCAAAATCCGCAATTCCTGGAAGGCTTTCCACATTCCAACCAAACCTGTGCCGCCACCTGTTGGGTAAATGATATTATCTGGGAGTTGCCAATGAAATCCTTCAGCTAACTCATAACCCATGATTTTTTTACCTTCTAAGCGGTACGGCTCTCGGAACGTTGAGACTGAAAACCATTCTCCAGACGATGTCATCTCTTCCACAACATAAGCGCAATCTGAAATTAGACCGTCAACCAAAATAACTTCAGCGCCATAAAGTCGGGTTTCATTGATGATCGGCTGGGGAGTATCGACTGGCATGACTGCGGTGGATTTCATTCTGGCGCGAGATGCATATGCAGCCAATGCACCTCCTGCGTTCCCTGCTGTAGGAATAACAAGTTGCTTAAGGCCGAACTCCTGTGCCTTAGAGACGGCTACGCTGAGCCCCCGCGCTTTAAAACTTGCGGTTGGATTGATGCTCTCGTCCTTTGCAATAATTTTCGAAGCGCCATATTGATTACCTAAATTGAGTATAGGAAGAAGTGGCGTATCCCCCTCGCCGAGACTTGATACATAATTGAGATCCTTAACTGGCAATAATTCATGCCATCGCCACATTCCCGGCTGGCGATGGCTGAGTTTGTTCCTATCTAAATGTTCCCTTGCACCTGAGAGGTCGTAACTAGCCAAAATTGGAGCTTCGCAATGATGACAGAAGGTTTGCACTTTGGATGCTGGGAATATCCGATTACACTGTGGGCATTCGAGGTGAATAAGATAAGACATAATTGCTAGGCAAGATTTTACCCTCTAGTTCATGATTTGTCTCGGGAATCCGAATATTCGTTGCCAGATTGCCCCCAAAAATCCTATTAATTGGATATAATGCATGGGATAAGACTAATTTGGACCTCGAATTTTCTGAAATAGATTTAACCAGGGTAATCGTTTCAAATCATTTTGTATATCCGGGAAAATTTCCAATAAAGAAAAATCAAAAAACACATCTCACTTATAATTTAGATTCCAGATATGACATAAACCAAGAAAAAAAATTCTGTTTATTCTTGATCACTGAAAACACGTTGTTACCCTCATACCTAATCACATTCCGAAATTGCTGACAGACAAACTACATCAACCCTGTTGCAATCGAAGATAGGGATAATGTTGTCACTTATAAGAGGGAAATCCGAGATTGATCATATTCTCAGTTCACTTAGGAGGAACTAATGCCAACACCAGCTATTATGATTCTTGATGATGAGCCGCAGGTACTCAACGCAGTTGAGCGCGACTTACGACAGCATTATCGCAGCGATTATCGAATAGTCAAATCAACCAATGGTCAGGACGCACTTAAGGCACTAAAAAAATTAAAAGAAAGAAATACAGCAGTTGCCCTATTCCTGGTAGACCAAAGGATGCCAAAAATGAGCGGGACCGAATTCCTTGCTGACGCTGCCAACTTTTATCCACAAGCTCGAAAGGTATTGCTCACCGCCTATGCAGATACCCAGGCTGCTATCGTCAGTATTAATGACCTTGGCTTGGATTATTACTTGATGAAACCTTGGGATCCACCGGAGCAAAATCTTTTTCCCGTATTGGATGATTTGCTAAGCGATTGGACAGCCTCGGTTCCTCTGCCTTACGATGGTATCCGTGTGGCGGGAACGTTGTGGTCGGCGAATAGCCATACTGTGAAGGATTTCCTGGCAAGAAATCAAATACCGTACCAGTGGTTGGATATTGAGTTGGACACCGAGGCTCGAAATTTGGTTGAATCCGTCAGTGATGGTCAACACCGCTTGCCAGTTGTTTTCTTCCCCGATGGTAATACTTTAATAGATCCTTCGATTCAAGATATCGCTGAGAAAATTGGTTTACAGACAAAAGCAGAAAAACCTTTTTATGATCTGATTATCGTGGGTGCCGGTCCAGCTGGATTGGCTGCTGCCGTATATGGTGGCTCTGAGGGTTTATCAACTGTAATGATCGAGAGGGAAGCAACTGGTGGGCAAGCAGGCACAAGCTCTAGAATCGAAAACTATTTGGGATTTCCTCAGGGATTAACCGGAGCTGATCTCGCAAGACGAGCGACAACGCAGGCATTGCGTTTCGGTGTGGAAATATTACGTCCCCAGGAAGCGGTCAAAGTTCGGGTAGATGATCCTTATCGGTATGTGATAATGGCAGATGAAAGTGAAATCAGCGGAAGAGCGATATTGATTGCAACTGGGGTTAATGTTCGCCGCCTAGAAGCACCGGGTGTTGATAAACTAACTGGAGCTGGTATTTATTATGGTGCTGCGCTCACCGAAGCAGCCTATTACCGGGATCAGGATGTGTATGTGGTCGGTGGAGCCAATTCGGCTGGTCAAGGTGCGATGTTCTTCTCCCGGTATGCACGTAAAGTGACTATGTTAATCCGGAGCAGCGACCTTGAAGCCGGGATGTCCCAATACCTTGTTGACCAGATTGCGAACTCCTCAAACATTGATGTCGTACCGAGGACTGAAGTTGTGGAAGCAATTGGAGAGAGCCGCCTCGAAGAGATTAAAGTATCGAATTTAGATAGTAAAGAAGTTGAGACGTTGCCTGCGGCGGCGATGTTTATTTTCATTGGTGCAGTTCCACCCACTGATTTAGTCTCTGGATTGGTTGAGAGAGATCGAGCCGGATTTATTGTTACCGGATCAGATCTAATGGTGGATGGAAAACGTCCGAAAGGATGGAAGCCAAATCGAGATCCATACCTCCTGGAAACCAGCGTTCCTGGTATTTTCGCTGCTGGTGATGTTCGCCACCACTCGATGAAGCGTGTTGCTTCCGCAGTCGGAGAAGGGGCTGTAGCCGTAGCGTTAGTACACCAATATTTGAAGACGGTATAAAAATATGTACGATTTTCTAAAAAAAGTTCCCCTATTTGTAAGTATGCCTGATCATGATCTCGAACGCCTATGTGAAATGGTGACAGAAGTATATCTTAATGCTGGAGAGCAATTATTTGCTGAGGGTAGTCCTGGTGACAAAGCCTATATAATTGAGACCGGAGAAATTGAAATCCTTAAAGCATCAGGTGGTAGAAGTGTATTGCTTGCGGTACGTAAATCTGGTGAAGTTATTGGGGAAATGTCCTTGTTGGAAGCTGCTCCGCGCTTTGCGAGCGGGAGAGCAAGGACCGAAAGCAAGTTGTTAGCGATCAGCCATTCTCAGCTGGATGAATTACTAAACACAAGCGCATCAGCCGCCCGATCACTTTTGTTTACGATTACTTCTCGCTTGAGGTCAACTGAGTTAATGCTACACCAAAGTGAGAAAATGGCTCAGTTGGGAACTCTAACCGCTGGTATCGCTCATGAATTGAACAATCCCGCAGCAGCCGCGCAAAGGGGAACTTCGCAACTGAAATCAGTTATTGCACAACTACAAGAGGCTCAGATAGGCTTGTCGAAACTCTCTCTAACCCCTGAAAAATGGGATGAATTAGGCCAATTGAATGTGCTAATACGTGAGCGTGCTTCTAACCATATAGATATTGATACCCTGGAAAGATCCGATCGTGAGTATGAGATTGAAGAATGGCTAGACGCCCACAATATTCCTGACGCCTGGGAATATGCGCCAACCTTGGTGGATTTAGGATTTACTGAAGAGCAGTTGGGTAATCTGGCAAATAATTTTTCCTCAAACCAGTTGGTAGAGGTTATCGCCTGGATGGGATCTAGTTTTAATACTTTCAGTCTGCTTGAAGAAATTAATCAAGGCTCTGAGAGAATCTCCGAAATCGTCAATTCTTTGAAGTCCTATGTGTACTTGGATCAAGCACCTATCCAGTCTGTTGATATCCATGAAGGGTTAAATAATACGTTGGTCATGCTTAGGCATAAGTTGAAAGAAGGAATAGATGTCAAACGGGAATACGCAGAGAGTCTACCTAATATTCAGGCATATGGAAGTGAGCTAAACCAAGTTTGGACGAATATAATCGATAATGCGATAGATGCTATGAACGGGCAGGGTGAGATAATCATCAAAACTCGCCAAGATAGTGAATGGGTGATCGTGGAATTGGAAGATAATGGTCCGGGCATTCCAAAAGACATCCAAGAAAAGATTTTCAGCCCATTCTTCACCACCAAGACTGTCGGTAAGGGCACTGGTTTAGGATTGAATATCAGTTATAAGATCATCGAAAAGCACTCTGGTGAGATTAAAGTCTTTTCAAAGCCAGGGAACACGAGGTTTCAAGTGAGTTTACCCATTGATTTCCAACAAGTTAAGTCTGGTGATGTACCATTATCAAATTCCACTACAACCAGCGACGAAAAATTAAGTCAGATTCTTGAATCAACCAAGACCATCGCGGTTGTTGGTATATCCGATAAACCAGACCAGGTCAATCACACAGTTCCAGAATATCTTCAATCTCAAGGATATAAGATTATCCCCATCAACCCGTCTTTGAA
>DAOVCZ010000101.1 GCA_030669775.1 Chloroflexota bacterium
CTGAAGAGCTGCGTTTCTACATCAAGTCACTCCACTGGTTGGATGCGATGAATCCTCCCCTGGAGCGCGATCTCAAGAAACTGGCTGAATCAGTAGAGGCTTTAATATCCTTTGAGGAGAAAGATCAACTACCAGCTGCTGAGCCTGTGTACGAATCGCCGCTGAAAAAGCGATGGCCTTTGCCGATATGGGCGACAGCCCTTCTCGCTCTCGCAGCCGTGGTGATCGTCGGCGGGGTTGGGAGTTGGGCAATTTCACAAATGGGTTCCGAAACCGGTAGAACAAGTCCAACTGAAGTTACCTCTCCAACCGAAGCTGCTTCTACTGGTGATGTCGTGGAAATCCTATCGGACGAGACCCTTACTCCAGACATCGGGAATGATTGGCGTCCATTATCCTTTATGTTCCCGAATCCACAAATTTGGGAGGAATCTGGAGATAACCGCTACACTGCGATCGAGCAACACGATGCCGATGCGTTTGCCTGGTCTACGGAAAGTTTTGAAGGGGACCTGAGGGTGAGTCTGGATCTCAAAAGCGCGGTGGAAGCGCTCGACCTCGGGCGGAGTGAGATGGAAAGTCAGTTTCCAAACCAAAATTCAGGGTGCGCCATCATTTATGGCGATGGTAATGTCCATTCCTACGGAAGCTTAATTTTTTGTGTTGATTGGGACGGTTATTATCTTCATAAGCATACAATATATCATGAAGATGAGCCTTTAGCATTTATCCCGATCGATAACGATTCGGATAAAGTCTATTCGGTAACTATCGAAATCATTGATGATCTGGCCAGTATGTATGCGAACGGGGAAAAAGTGTTAACTTCTTTTTTGGACACGGAGGAAATCGATCGCAGCGGAAGAATAGGTTTGTTGAGAAACTGGTTTGAAGGGGAGATTACATTTTCAAATATTCAAATAAAAACGCCCGGTGACGGGGATTAAGAACCATCAATTCCTATATTGGAAAAATTTGAAATACCAAATGGAATTCTCACCTCAAGCGGTTGAAATAATGGCACGCAAGGAACATTGGCGCTGATGCCAGAAACGCAAACAAGGTGGTTGGGTTTTTGGACTGGAGAAGGATGCAGTTAAGAAGACAAATCCTGATCTCCATCCCCGGGATGAAATGCCGGAAGACGAGAAAGAGAAGAACCGCACTTTCATCCGGGGAATCCCCAGACTGCTTGCACGAGCAGGATTCCAAATCGAGCGTCAATTGTAACCAGGATAACTACAGGGAGGCAGTATGGGAGACGTTTTCATATCATATTCCCGCAAGGACATCGCTTTTGCGCGCTTGTTGCACAGCGCGCTTAAGGAAAACCAGTTCGAGACTTGGATAGACTGGCAAGATATCCCTCCCAGCACGGATTGGTTGGCCGAGGTCTACGAGGCTATTGAGGGCGCGGATTCTTTCCTATCCATCATCAGTCAGACATCAATCGAATCGGAGATCTGTACTCTTGAAATCGACCATGCAATTAAGAACAACAAAAGATTGATCCCCATCATTATTGACGAGATCGACGTTCAAGCAGTCCATCCAGCCCTGGCAGCCATCAATTGGATCTTTTTCCAGGGTGAGGAGGAGTTTCAACCCACATTCCAGTCCTTGATGGAAGCCATCCATATGGATCAAGATGCGGTCAAGGAGCATACTCGTCTTCAGGTACGAGCACTGGAATGGGAAAGAGAGGGGAATGATAAAAGTTACTTGCTGCGCGGCGGAGATTTGGAACAGGCAGAGAGCTGGCTTTCGCTTGCCCCAGAGAAGAAACTTGAGCCGACTGCCCTGCAGACACGTTATCTCCACGTAAGCCGGCAAGAAGCCACCCGGCGCCAGCGCCTCACTGTGATGGCCTTATTAGCTGGGCTGGTTATCGCTATAGGCATGGGTGTCCTGGCCTGGACCCAACGTAACCAGGCTGTCTACGAGGGACAGATCCGAGCGACTGCCCAGGCGGAGGCTGAATCTGAATCTATAGCCCGGGCGACAGCCCAATACCAGGCCGAAGCTGCCAGCACAGAGGCCGTCGCGCAGAGAAACGAGGCCCAACACCAGACCAGGCTGGCACGCTCAGGATTCTTCGCAGTGGAATCTTTCTCCCATTTGGAAGACAACCTGGACCTTGCCACCCTGCTGAGCATAGAAGCCGTGAATAACGCCGACACGATCCAGGCGCAGGGCAGTCTGCTAACCGCACTGCAATACTACCCCCAGCTGGATCGCTACCTGCACGGGCATGCAGGCAGGGTGGGTGCAGTTATTTTCAGCCCGGATGGTGAAACTCTAGTGACCGCTGGCTGTGCTAGAGAGGATCCCACACAGGGCACCGGCTCATGTTCCGAAGGGGAAATCCTGCTGTGGGAGATCCCAGGCGGGGAGTTGATCCGACGCCTGGAACCGGTGCATACCAGCTTTATGTCCGACCTGGCTTTCAGTCCAGACGGTGCCTTAATGGCATCCAGCGATTGGGGAGGCAATATTGTTCTTTGGGATCCGCAGACCTGGCAGCCTATTGGCGAACCGCTTATGGTCGATACAGGCAGGGTTTTAGGGGTAGAATTCTACCCGGATGGCAAGACCCTTGTCTCCAGCCACGAGACGAATATATTCGATCCAGTCACTGAGACCCAACAGATCAGCGCCGAGATCCGTTTCTGGGACGCGGAGACAGGTGAATTGGTCGACTCGTTCTCTTTCCCTTACCAGATGGCGTTCACCAGCCTGGCTTTCAATCCAGATGGTAAATCCTTTGTGACCGCAATTAATTCAGCCACGCTAGTGCGCCTGTGGGACGCAGAAACCCGCGAACCTCTCCCTATCCCGGATGCTTTTTCTGACATCGATGCAGTGCCTCACAGCCTGGCTTTCAACCCGCGCGGGGATATCCTGGCGATTGGGGGCTGTGCGGAATGGGATTCAACGCAGTCGCCCAACAAGTGCCTGGCGGGGGAAATCACGTTATGGAATATGCGCACGGACGATGTGTCAGGGGCAGCACTTACCGGTCACAAAGATACGGTATCAAGTCTGGTTTTCAGTCCGGATGGAAAAACACTTGCCTCCAGCGGGGCAGACCGCTCGATCATCTTGTGGGACGTCGAAACAGGGGAACCAATCGGTGATCCCCTGCACGGACACGGTGAGGACGTCGCCAGCTTAGCTTTCCACCCCGCTGGAGGGCTGCTGGCTTCGGGCGCTGATGACCACAAAGTGATCCTGTGGAACCTGAGCGAAGTAAGTCACGTCGCGGACACGCTTTCAGGTCATTCTGCACCAATCTGGAGCGTGGTTTACAGTCCTGATGGCAACATGCTTGCCTCTGCCAGTGAAGATGGCAGCATCATCCTGCGAGATATGAGCAGCGATGGTAATGAAGAAGTAGTTCTCGAAGGTCACGAGGGGCATGTATACAGCCTGGACTTCAGCCCGGAAGGGGGCTTCCTGGCCTCCGGTGGGCAGGATGGCACTGTGCGTCTATGGGATGTAATTACTGGCGAGCAATTGGGTGGACCGCTCAACGCCCACAGAGAACCGGTGATCAGCCTGGCATTCAGTCCTGACGGCGACACACTGGCAGCCGGCAGCATGGACCACACTATCTCCCTGTGGGAAGTAGAGAGCAGAGAACTGATCGGTAAACCTCTCGAAGGACACTCCGACAATGTCGACAACTTGCGTTTCAGCCCGGTTAATGGATTGCTGGCTTCTTCGAGCTGCGCAGAACCGATCGGTGGTCGTTATTGTAAAAAGGGAGAGATCCGCCTGTGGGACATATCAGGGTCAAATGTTACCGGTAGCACACTAACTGGTCATACCAGCTTCATCTACGGTATTGACTTCAGCCCGAATGGTGAAACGCTTGCCTCAGGCAGTGCAGACAAAACGATCCTTCTATGGGACATCGCCAGCGGTCAGCCGCTCGGAGAAGCGATTGAAGGTCACACGGAGGTAGTAACCAGCGTGGCATTCAGCCCGGATGGCGAGACCCTTGCCTCAGGCAGTCTGGATAAGACGATCATCCTGATGGACGTTGCCAGCCGTCAGGTGATTGGCCAGCCGCTCAGCGGGCACACCGCTTCTGTCAACAGCCTGTCGTGGCATCCGGACGGCAGGACATTGGCCTCCGCAAGCCACGACTCGACCGTTATCCTGTGGGACCTCGATCCGGTCTCCTGGCAGGTTGAAGCTTGCCAACGCGCCGGGAGGAATATGTGTCCAGCTGAATGGGCGATCTATTTTCCCGATGAAGCATACCACAAGACATGCCTTGATTATCCTGATGGATGACTTAACCGTGAATTTGAATTAAATGTCTGCTCACTATATAATAATTGAAGGAGAACTGATCTCAGCTAGCAAGAGTTTAATTAGGTTCGTTTGTTTCTCTTGCTGTGAGTTGAAGAATAACCCAATAATTTGCTGAAGCAGATTTGTATCAAGAATTTCTCACTGGATATCAATACATAGATGCCTATTCGAGCATCAATTTAGAGAAGGATAAATCAAGCAAGAATAAAATATTAGGGTAACAAGAGGAGAAGCCAGATCATGGCCCATGACGTGTTTATCAGCTATTCGTCCGAGGATAAGACTGTTTCCGATGCGGTCTGCGCCACTCTGGAGAACAGGAAGATTCGTTGCTGGATCGCACCCAGGGATGTCACTCCAGGTCAACCCTTCGCGGCTTCGCTGATCAACGCTGTTAAATCCGCCCGCGTGATGGTTTTGGTCCTGTCGGAGGGCTCAAATCAATCACAGTATGTCCTGCGTGAGCTGAACGAAGCAGTCGACAAGGGCATCCCGATCATACCTTTCCGTATCGAGGACGTTGAACCTTCTGAAGAGCTGCGTTTCTACATCAAGTCAATTCACTGGTTGGATGCTATGAATCCACCCCTGGAGCGCGATCTCAAGAAACTGGCTGAATCAGTAGAGGCTTTACTATCCATTGGGGAGGAAGATCAACCACCAGCTGCTGAGCCTGTGTACGCAGTGCCTGCAAGAAAGCGGATATCCTTCCCGCTATGGGCAATTGCCCTCATTGGTCTCGCTGCGGTAATAGTTCTAGGTGCTGTCGGCATATGGGTCGTACCCAGACTGAATTCTGCGCTTTCATCACCAACTTCTACTGGGATATCAGCGATTGCCAGTCAAACCGATACATTAGAATTTGGACCAACTCCATCTCCAGAACTATCATCAGAACCCGGATGGAGTGACTGGAGAGCGTTATCCTTTAATATCCCCAATGATACGGCTTGGAGCCGTACAGAAGATAATACATATTCAGCATTCACAGGTAATGAAGGACACTCCATCGCCTGGTCTGATGAAACTTTTGATGGTGATCTGATATTGTCTCTCGATATAGGGAGCACCGGTGATAGGGCATCTGGATCGATTATCGTATATGGGGATGGCATAGAATATTCAAATGGAACCCTCATTTTTACGCTAAGTGATGGGATCTTTTGGGTCGAAAAACATACCATATACCACGAAGGTGAAAACTTCCTGGCAGTATATGAATCAGGTTTGGATTTTCAAGATCGAATCTTTGCCGTAAGGATAGAAATCGTCGAAGATAAGGCCAACTATTTTATAGATGGAGAAAAAGTAGCCTCGTTCTTTATCCCTTCCGATATTAGGCGTTCTGGCAGAATTGGGATTTCTCAGCATTGGGAAGAGCCTGATGATAGAACATACTCCAACATTAAGATCAAGACAGCCAACGCAGTATCGGTGGTTGCTGTTCCTTCTAATACATTAGATCTCGAACCATCTCCTTCCCCTGAGTTATCTCCTATTACAGCGTCTCCCCCGACTCCTGAAGATCAATTTCGGGTTGGTTTTGTCACCGATACTAGTGGAATTGATGATAAAAGCTTCAATTCGACTATATGGAATGGAATTTTACGCGCCCAAGAAGAGCTAGGAATCAAGGCTCAATTTTTACAATCTGAAGATGCCACCCAATACGATCCTAACCTGACGGAATTCGCTAACCAAGGTTATGACCTGATCATCGCAGCTGGTTTCTCCTTTGCAAGTGCACTTGCAAATGTCGCTGCCAATTTTCCGGATGCAGATTTTGTAATTATTGACTTTATTTATCCTGCTTTGTTTGGGGTCACGGAGGGCGTCATCGGTTATGACGAGTGTATTCCCAATGTCCAAGGCCAGGACTTTAAGACCGACCAGGCTGCCTTCCTGGCTGGATATCTGGCTGCAGGGATGAGCGAGACCGGCAAGATCGGTGTTTTTGGTGGAGCCCAGATTCCCACCGTTACCATCTTTAATGTCGGTTTCCAGTCAGGCATGGAACACTATAACGAAATTCACGACACAAATATCATTCTTATCGGTTGGGATAATGAGACAGGTGAAGGTCTATTCACTGATGACTTCTCCGACCTGGAAAAGGGCAAAGAAGCTGCTGAAGCATTGTTCGACCAAGGTGTGGATATCTTCATGCCTGTAGCTGGCCTGGTTGGTTCACCTGGATTTGATGTTGCTCGCCAATATAGTGGTTACGGCATCTGGATTGACTTTGATGGCTACAATATCCTCCCAGAAGCACGCGATGTTATGTTGACCAGCGTTGTGAAAAACATAAACAGTTCGATCTATGATGTGATCAAAGCTGCCAAGGAAGGTAACTTCCAGGGATGTGGCGCGTATATTGGCGACTTAGCCAATTCAGGTGTTAGTATTGCTCCCTACCATGACCTTTCGAATATAATTCCGGATAGCTTAAAGGCTGAAATAGAAGATTTAAAATCTCAAATCCTCTCTGGCGAGATCACAGATACCGGTTGCGTCTCATATCCGAGCCACTGTCCGACGGGAATTTATTAATTCTTGTGATTCCTAATATAGGATCACCACAGTTTTGCTGGCACAAACCCAAGCGGTGCCTTTACAGAATGTATTTTCACTCGCAAGG
>DAOVCZ010000204.1 GCA_030669775.1 Chloroflexota bacterium
TCTCGTTCACCATTCCTCTTTTCGCTGCCATTTTCATGGTTCGTTATTTCATCCAGGTATCTCTCTCCCCAGATGTTCATTAAGTCTATGGACAGCTCCTTGTGTGAGGCGGACAGGAAATTGCTGCAAAACCCGGAGATGGCTGCTTTCTTCCAGGAAGATGTAAAAGAAGCCTTTGCTCAGGGTGTCCGTGGACCAGCAGATGAAGCCATACTGCTCTACAAAGATTGGGGGTTTGAGCTTGGTGAGATCGATGTGCCTGTATACATAATCCATGGGGAGGATGATAAATTTGCTCCTCATTCATTTGCTGTGTATTTAGATAAAACTCTATCCAACTCGACACTGAAAACTTATTCGGGGCAAGGTCATCTATTCCTGATCACCACTTTTAATGAAGTCTTCGATTTGATCGCCAATCCCAGTTAAGCGATTCCATTGCTATATATCAGGCTAAATTCCGCCTCCGCTCACTAACCTGGTCAATCGCGAGCGTCTGTTTAACAAGTTGGATGAGGGTATTAAACAAGGGAAGCGACTTACATTGATATCTGCACCAGCAGGGCATGGCAATGGGATTGAGCAACTCTTTCATGAGCCTGGGACGCATCGCAGGACCCTTGTGGGCAGGTTTTGTCTTCGATCTCAACCTCATCTACCCCTATATCAGTGGAGCAGTGACCATGCTGATCGGCTTCATAATCAGCCTGATTTGGTTGAAAGGAGATAAGTCGGCCAGTGTTAATGGAATAAGCGCCGATCACAGCACCCCCAACTAACCTTGCAGCAAACAAAAATTCTTGCTTACCAGGGGGATTTCTTTGTTGATCATTTCCAGCTGCCAAGTTGGCAGAACTGGAATATCACTTTCAAGTTGAAACCAAACAGCTAGATGTCACGGGTCCGAATCCTGGGTTAGTACCGCCAGGGCAATATCATCCGATTGCGGAGTTTCCCCCATGAAACTCTGTACATCCATAAGCAGCGCATCAACCAGGTTTTGAGCCGGGAATTCGAGATGGCTCTGAACCGATTCAACCAACCGGTTTTCGTCAAAAAATTCACTTTCTTCGTTTTGTGCCTCGGTAATCCCATCTGTATAAATCACCATCAAGTCTCCTGGTCCTAACTCAACAACCTTTTGCTCCAAAATTTCTTCTTCAAATAACCCCAACGGTTTTCCGGTAAGCCCCAGTCGTTGGATTACTTCTCCAGTGTTTGCTTTGAAAACAATAGGGGGAGGGTGTCCTGCATTGCTATACACCAATCGTCCTGTCGCCGGATCGAGAACTGCAAAAAAGGCAGTTACAAATTGTTTGGCGCTGGTATCCTCTACTAGGCGTCGATTAACAGAAGTGAGGGCTATTTCTGGATGAGCAGGAAAATCCCCAGCATAGGTGCGAATAAGGCTCCAGCTCAAGGCCATGAACAATGCCGCCGCTACCCCCTTATCAACTACATCCGCCATCACTATGCCAATATACCCACGTGGGAGAGGAATCGTATCAAAGAAATCACCAGAGGTCTCACGAGCAGATTTCATGGTAAACGAGAGCTGCCAACCAGGGATATTGGGCATCTCTTGAGGAAAGAAGCTCTTTTGCACCTTCCCTGCCAAAGCCAATTCCTGCGCCATTTTCGTGTTAGCGCTTTCCAGTTGGGCTTGCAATTTCCGCAATGCTAAGTGGGTCTCAACCCGGGCTAAGACCTCTTCGACATGAAAGGGCTTGGTGATGTAATCTACTCCTCCAACCGTGAAAGCCTTCACCTTGTCCTGTATGGCATCCAAGGCACTGATAAAGATGATCGGTATATCCTTGGTACTGTTTTCCGCTTTCAATTTTTCGCAGACCTGATAACCATCCATTTCAGGCATGCGGATGTCAAGCAAGACCAAGTCAGGGGCTTTTGCCAGTGCCGCGGCGAAGGCCAGGAGCCCATCGGGCACAGGACGAACTTGATAACCTTGCTCATTCAGCATTTGAGAGAGCAGACGTAAATTTGCAGGGGTATCGTCAACAACTAAAATATCCCCTTTAGTCGAGTTTTCCAAGTTATTTTTCTGGTAGTTCTGGGTCATGCATCTCCTCCGGAATTTTCGATCAGGTTCAAGATCTTCTTATACTCGAAATCGTTAGCTAAACCAGACAGCTGTTCTGCTGCCAGAGGATTGTGAAGAGAGATTTGTTCAATTACATTGAGAATTTGGGTCATATCCGCGGTAATCGTTGCCGCCTGCAATTCAGATAATATCTCAGGAGGTAATGCTTGCAAATCTGCTGGGGTGATAAGACCTTCTTGTCTTGCTTTCGTAGGAGGGGGTTGCATACCTGGATCCAGTTCCTCATAGACAAAGCGCACATCCAGGTATTTGACCAGCATGTCAAAGATCTCCCCTTCCCGAAAAGGTTTACGGACAAAGTCATCACAACCTTCTAACAACACCTTTTCTCGTTGTTCTTCAAAGGCCGTTGCGGTTAGGGCAATAATGACCGTCCTTTGACCTTTAACGGTGGACTTGATTTGCTTGGTTGCCTTATGCCCGTCAATAACCGGCATCCGCATATCCATCCAGATCAGGTGAGGGTCCCAACGTTCCCAAATCTGGATCGCCTCCAGCCCATTGGCAGCTTCTTGGACTTCAAAACCCCGATCCTGCAGTAATCTAACCAACAATTGCCGATTGGACTCATGATCTTCGGCGATTAACAAACGGTATGTTGGTTGACCAGGTTCCAATCCCAAAACCCGCCGGTATGGTTTTTCCCTCTCCAGTTCCTCTCCACTCGCCAGACCAACGAGTATATTGAACTGGAAAAGACTCCCCTTGTTGAGCTGGCTGCGGATGTCAATCTCACCTCCCATCAGATTTACATTTTGTCTGCTGATGGATAGCCCCAAACCAGTCCCTTCTTTGAATCGCTGCCCAATTGAGGATTGCACAAATGGTTCAAATACAACCGCCAAATCCTCAGGCGCAATTCCAGGACCAGTGTCTTCCACTTCAAAGTGCAGACGGGCTAACTCGGTCGAGTGGGTGGCGCAACTGACCCGCAGGGTTACTTCTCCATGCTGGGTAAATTTAACCGCATTGCCAAGCAAATTACTCAAGATCTGTCTCAACTTGCCTTCATCAGCGATCACGTGTCTCGGCACGTCATCGGCCCAGTTGAAATGCAAAGACAATCCCTTATCCGCAGCTCTCAGAATGAACATTTCTTCCAAGCCATATAGCAGGTCATACAAGTCAAACATCCTCTCCTGTAAAGCAACTTGACCAGCCTCAATCTTTGACATCTCCAGAACTTCATTGATCAACCCTAAGAGGTGTTCACCGCTGCGGTTGATCACCTTGAGACTTTCTTGCTGCTCTGCGGTTAAATTGGGATCGCGGTCCATTAACTGTGTGAAACCGAGAATTGCATTGAGGGGCGTGCGTAGTTCGTGGCTCATATTGGCTAAAAATACACTTTTGGCTTGGTTGGCTGCTTCCGCCTCACGATGAGCTTTTTGTATCTCACTGATGTCTACGTATATACCAATATAGCCAACTTTTTCGCCTCCCACAATCACGGGTAATGCCAGAATCTCCACATCAACTAAGGAGCCATCCTTACGAGTTCGCTTTGCAGTGGCTTGAAAACGGCCAACGGTCATCAGCTGATCGGTGGAATCAAGCGCTTCTTCGCGAATTTCAGGATTATTAGCCACGATATCGTCTAATTGTTGTCCGATCACTTCTTCTTGGGTATAACCGAAGAGTTTCTCAGCCATCGGGTTCCAGGAGATGATATTGGCTTCCAAATCGGTAGTTAATACGGCTACAGGGTTATTGACAAATAGGGCTTCGAAATATTCTTTCTGTTGCAAAATCTGCTGTTCAAATCTAATCCGCTCGGTGAGGTCATAATAGATAGCAATGAATCCTAATATCTCACCCGAAACAATGATTGGCAATGCCAGTAATTCCACATCCACCAGAGAACCATCCGCTCGAGTACGTTTGGTT
>DAOVCZ010000136.1 GCA_030669775.1 Chloroflexota bacterium
ATGAAACTGGTTTAAGCAGACCAGTTCCCAAAGCCGGCGAAGATCGCGATAAGGGTATTCGTATTCCGGTGCCAGTAATTTCGCCAATGAAGCAGTGAACTCCAGATTGTGCAGCAGTATCTCACTCTTCCTGTTGGCGCGCTTATTTCTGCCTTGCGTTGTATATGTTCCACGGTGATACTCCAGATACAATTCATCATTCCAGGTAGGTAAGCGATCTCCGGCACTATCCCTTAAATCCTTGAAAAACTCTCCCACTTTACCCATCTGGACTTGTGGTGTCCCGGGAAAATGCTTCATCACCTGTAAATTCTCCAGCATCTCTCGCGTCGGGCCCCCGCCTCCATCCCCATAACCATAGACCATCAGCAATGGTGGTGTTTGACCTGGAATACCAGAATCTTTCTGCTGAAAATTTTTCCAGGTGGTTAAGACTTCGTCAGGCGTGGCGGAGGCATTATAGGTGCTTACAAAGGTATCTGTGCTGCCTTTGGTCGTGCTGAAATGAGTCAAAATACGCGTCCCATCTAATCCCTGCCACCAGAACGAATCAAATGGCAGGCGATTGTACTGGCTCCAGCCGAGCTTAATCGTAAAGAAGCTCTCGAGGCCAGCCTCTTTGATCAACTGGGGCAGGCTCCATGGAAAACCAAATACATCTGGCAGCCAAAGAACTGGTGATTCCGCACCTTTACCGAAGTGCTGTCTGAAGTATGAGCGCCCAAGCAGCAGCTGTCGGATAAGCGCTTCCCCACCGGAAATATTACAATCAGCTTCCACCCACATTCCGCCCAGCGGCTCCCATTGACCCTCTTTAATTTTCTTACAGATGTGATCAAACAGTTCAGGATAATCTTGGCGTACAAATTCGTACAATTGCGCCTGGCTCTGAGAGAAGGTGAACTCTGGGTACTGTTCCATTAGACGGATGACATTATGAAAAGTCCTGCCGGCCTTCTGTCGAGACTGAGCGAGAGTCCACAACCAGGCGATATCTATGTGGGCATGACCGGCAGCAGTGATCTGAATTTCTTGAGGAGGGCCTGAAAGTTTAACTCCTTCTTCAAGGGAATGGAACGCATCAGGAACACTTGCATAAAAATCCTTCCCAAGTGGCTCACGGGTATCAAGTAAATTGAATGCCTGGTTTAATGAAGTTAGAAGTTGAGCTCGAATCGGATCGTTTCTATCCAGCTGATCGGCTATTCCATGTGCCACCCTGGCAAGAGAAATAAAATCTCGTGTGGCTTGGTCAATTTCGACCAGGCAGCATTCCCCCATCAACAATGAAGGTAGCTTTCCTTGAGAAAGGTTTCCGGTCCACCCATGCAAGGTAAGTGAATATGAAACGTCCCTGGTGATGGATCCTGGTAGGATAACTTCTTGATGGTGTCGATCAACTGCAGCAAAGGATTCACCATCGATATAGACTAATGCCTCTGGATGACTGAAATCTCCAGCGATACCTATGGGTAAATAGAGAGCGATCGGCGTATCGTCCCCCCAATCAGTTGGAATGTGAAAAGAAGTTCGCAGGACAAAATTCTTATCCACCCCACCCCAGCAAGAATTAGCTTGGATTTCTTGCCAATCTCTATCGTCCATGCCAGAAGATATGATCGGCTTATCTGCCGGGTTTTCTAATTCATAGTAACTGAAAGATTGCAGTGGTATTTTTGATCGATATACGAGAGGTTCAATCAGTTCCAGGTATTTAGCGACTTTTTGGGAGGTCCATCGAATATCATGAAGCATAATTAAGTAAACTTGATCTCTTCGAGAGCAATACTTGCCGCCCCAATAACTGTATCCGCTGCGCCATAATACACAATAAGAATATCATCGATTATCACATGACCGCAACTGAAGACAACGTTGGGAATATGACCACGGATTTCCCACTCAAGTTCTGGTTCAAGAATTGGTTCCGACTGGCGGGAGATTACTATTGAGGGATCATCCAAATCCAAGAGTGCAATGCCCAGACGGTACCAATTATATTTACTCACCCCGTGATAGATAAGAATCCAACCAAGATCGGTTTTTATTGGGGGACCTGCAATGCCTATTTTTTCGTTTTCCCAGTCCGAACTTGGGATTGCTCTCATCAGAACTCTATGCTCACCCCAATTCCTTAGGTCATCGGAGCTCGACATCCATATATCAGGTGGTCTCCGATGGAGGAGCAAATATTTGCCACCAATCTTTTCCGGGAATAGAGATGCATCTTTATTTGGTTCATTAAGTACAACACCACGCTGTTTCCATGAAATTAAATTTTTCGATGTGGCGTAGGAAATTCGGTAATCCCCAGGAAATCTCCCACCAAACCCCGTATACATCATATGGTAGTAACCATCAATATTAACGATTCGTGGATCCTCCGGTCCCCTGGCTTCCTGATCCACATCGTTCCTAAGTATGGGATCATTCAATCGATTGAAATGAATGCCATCACCGCTGATCGCATAACCAAGGTGGTTAGTATATCGTCCCTGAGATCCATTTGATGTGATATCTGTAGCCCGGTATATAAGGTGTACCAGGTCATCCTTATAAACAGCAGCGCAGTTGAAAACTGCGCCAGCCTCCCAGGGATTATTAGGATTCTGGATCAATATTGGCTTTTCGGATACTCGCTCAAGCTTGATCATTGCTGCGTGGCAGATCAATACTCATTTCTGTATCCGGATCAAAGAAACGAAGTGTATCCTGATTAAAGTTGAGGTGAACAATTTCTCCAGGGTTAGGTTTTGGCTAAGTGGGTGCCACAACCATTATGTAGCTCTTATCTAATTCGATCGCAATGATCTGATGCGATCCCTGAGGTTCGGAAACTATGCACACGGATGAAAACAATGCTTCGTCTTCACTAACGACATTGATGTTTTCAGGGCGCACACCTAGAATGAGTTCTCGCTTCTCATAAGATCGCACATGCTCGTCACATCCCTCCTCTAAATCTGACTCAAAATAGGGGTTAATAAATTGATAAACCTCATTCGAGGTTTTCATCTCTACGTTCATGAAATTGGTAGGTTGTATTCCGATAAAATCAGCTACGAACATACTCGCACTCCGGTTATACACATCGTCCGGTGTCCCAACCTGAATAACTTCTCCGTCTTTCATAACTACGATCTGATCGGCCATACTCATTGCTTCAGATCGATCGTGAGTGACAAAACACCCGTTGCTCCTATTTTAGCATGGATGGTATTGAATTCAGTGTGTATAGAACCGCGCAGCTTTGCATCAAGATTGGATAGTGGCTCACCCATCAAAAATATCTTAGGTTTAACTGCCAGGTCTCTGGCGACAGCCACCCTCTGCTGCTGTCCCCCAGGCAATTGGGATGGATAACGTTTAAGAAGATTCTCGATTCTGACCATCCCTGAAAATTCATTCTCAATCCTATCGATCTCATCCTTTGAAACTTTCATAAACCGGAGTGGGTAAGCTATGTTCTCAAAGACGGTCATGTGGGGCCTAACTGCATAATTCTGGAAAATCATGCTCACATTTCGCTTTCTGGGTGGCAGGCAGGTGACATCTTCATCGCTAATAAAGATACTGCCATACATCACTTCCTCAAGCCTAGCTACCATCTGTATGGCAGACATCTTCCCACACCCAGAAGGAGCCAATAGCACCAAGAACTCGTCCTCTTTGACTGTTAAGCTTGACTCGTTGATAGCAACAACTTTTCCAAAACGCTTAGTTACATGATCGAATGTTAAAGTTGCCACCACCAAATCTCCAAAATCATTACGCTACCCCACATCTATCGAATATACCGACAAATAAGGAAGGGAAATATCACTAGTCCGGATCTGAAAAAACCAAGCGGTAATTATCTAGTGTGAATTGACCTGCTGCACCAGTAATGTTATCGATCAACTCCTGGGAACAGGTCGCACCCAGACCAAAACATTGAAGATAAGAGCTGGGATAATAAGAAAGTAAGACAATAGCTTCCCAATCTACCATTCGTGGGTTCGAATCCCCTCACTCGCTCTAGTACTCCAAAATATTTGCGTTATTAGTCATTGAACCACTTGTAGCCAGATTTAGATGGATTTTATATTTCTATAAACAAAGATGCACAAATTATAATTGACATCCAAAATGATCTGGGGTAGAATGTCGTTATTATCCGAAACGTTTTGGGGGATTGCCTCTAGTGCGAGCTTCTGGAGTTCATTTTGGCTGTCACGATTAAAGATATTGCCAAAAAGGTGGGAAAATCGGTTACAACGGTTTCACGGGCATTAAGCGGGTATAACGATGTCAGCTCGGAAACTCGCAAGCAAGTTCTGCAAGCAGCCGAGGAATTAGGCTACGAACCAAACATCACTGCCCGCCAGCTCCAAAAACGCCGTACGGACACCATAGGTCTTATCCTGCCACCCGTAACCCCACGTATCTCAGATCCATTTTTTTGCGAATTTTTATCAGGTATTGCAGAGCAGTCATCACAAAATGGCTTGGATCTACTGGTTTCGACTCATCCATCAAGTGAGGATGAGATTGAGGTGTATTTGAAGTTTATACGAAGCCGCAAGGTAGATGGTTTTATCATAATCCGCACCCAACGGAAGGATCGACGCATTGATCTGCTGAGAGAACATGATTACCCTTTCGTTGCCTTTGGTCGGGTTGATGGAGATAACAATTTCCCTCTGATCGACGAGGACAGCGAATATGGGATGGAGCAAGTTGTAAATCATTTAATTGAATTGGGACACACTCACTTAGCGTTTATCGCCGAACCGACCCATCTAACCAAGTCATTCCTGCGGCTACGAGGATTTTGCAAAACTTTAGAAATGCGTGGGTTACCCATTGACAATGAGCTGATTATTGAAGGTGGATTCAGACAACAAAGCGGGCGGCTGATGGGTGAGCGATTACTCAACGCGGACAATCCACCGACAGCGATTGTAGCTTGTAACGATCTATTGGCATTGGGCGCTATGAGCGTCGCTCGAAAGCAGGGCTTGGAAATTGGCCAAGACATAAGCATTACCGGGTTCGACGATATTGTATTAGCTGAAAATGCGCATCCTCCCCTGACAACCATTCATCAACCAGCCCAAAAGATAGGAACGTTAATCCATCAGATGTTGGTAAGGGTGATAAATGGCGAGAATTTAGAAGAAAAACAGATAATTCTCCAACCAGAATTAGTAGTACGTCAATCAACCGGTCCCGCAAGGAGGTGATGATTATTGTATAGTTGATCAAACATTGTGTTTTTTCGAAACATAGCTAACTTGGAAAAAAATGGAGGAAGAAAATGTCTCGCACGTTTAATATTCTATCGATAATAATTGCCTTAGCATTATTGCTAACCGCTTGTGCAGCTCCAACAGAAGAGCCCACCGAAGCTGCACCTGTTGAGCCGGAAGCCCCCGTGGAACCTACTGAACCAGAAGGTGATGCAATCTTCTTCTCGACGCAATTCTCGCCAGTCGAAGAGCAAGAGAAATTCCGCGCCATCCTTCAAGAGGAAGGTTTCGACTTCACCGCCTCCGAGGAAGGCCCGCTGCTGGACCTGGTGATCGCTGGAGCCCAGACCGGACAGGGTGAAGTGGATGTGGTCGGCGCGCTGCACGGCTCCTACCCACCCCTGGCCGAAGAAGACGCCATGATGAACATGAGCGATCGTGCTGAAGACCTGATGGCAGACCGCGATTTCGCTCCTGCCTTCCTG
>DAOVCZ010000048.1 GCA_030669775.1 Chloroflexota bacterium
GACCCTCGACCTGGAGGAAAATCAAGAGCGTGCTCCCATAGTTTCTGCGGTCGAATTCAACTAGATAATTTAATTCCAGCTTTTCTGCCTCGCGTGGGTGAATTTGCACAATCACCCAGGCATCTGGGGATAACCAATCAGGGTGGGTATCCACTAATTCCAGAGCTATTTTCCACAAACCCTGATATTGCGGTGGAGCGATGTAGATATAATCAAACTTACCCATGGCAGGTCTTTCCAGGATTGTTAGTGCATCACCGCGAATCACATTCGCATTATCTGCGAGCTTGGTCAGCTCCAAATTAGCGTTCACAGATTCGATCGCTTTACGATCGACATCAATGAAGAGCGCGGCTTTCGCTCCCCTGCTTAAAGCTTCTATCCCAACACTTCCTGTACCTGCAAATAAGTCCAGAAAATTAGAACCCTGGATCTCTGGACCGATAATATTGAACAGCGATTCCTTGACCCGGTCCGTAATCGGGCGAGTCGAAACCCCGGGAACGGACTTTAATTTACGACCTCTTGCGCTTCCTGATATCACTCTCATAACACAACCGGCGACCGAGGAGACCCGATCGCCGTTTCATATCACCTAGATCAATAAATCTATCACTTTTCGACGCTTTTCCGTGCTGCGATGATATTCCCCCGGGGGACGATAGTTGGCATTACGCACCCGGTTCCCAAAATTAATCCTTGCCCTCCCGATTGTTGGAAAGCATCCTCAGCTTCAGCTTTTATTTGTTCCGGTGTACCCAAAACCATTGTTTCCTGGCGGCGCAAACCCCCACATAATGCACCGGAGAATTTCTTCTTTGCTTCAGCCAAAGAGGGCGGGGTTTCACGATCGTGCCAGTTGATTATCGCGACCGGGTAATCCAGAAAGTGGTCGAACATAACTTGTACCCCATGCAAGTGGAGCATATTGAATTTGAATTCCTGGGCAGGTTCCAGGGCTTGCAAGTCGAATGATCTGCCAAAATCTTCATACTCCTTTTCAGAAAACAAGGAGTACTGAGCGTGTTGTACCGCATAGAAAATCCCCGCCGCCCCCATCTGTCGTACTGCCTCAATAAAGCGCTGGATGCTTTCTGCAATGACCTGCAGTCCAATCTTTAATTCCTGGGGATTTCGACGGAGATGAATGGATAGATTCTCAGCCCCAACCAGATTCTTGGCTTGCGCAAGCGGGTTGAAAACAGTTTGGATGACAGGAACCTCTTGTCCTAATTCACCAATGATCATGCGCAAGCAATCTAGCTGAGCTGCGAGATATCCTTTTGTTGGATCTAGTATGGTGAGCTGCTCCCAATCAGCTGGATGTTGAATAACCCGGCGGGTATATTCGCGAGTGCCTTCGGAAGCCCCATGCCACTCATCTTTTGCTCCCCAATCCTTTATGCAAAACGAGGAAGCTGGAGTAACCTTCACCAGATCGAAATCGTAAGCCCGTTGAAAATCAATGGTCGCTTCCGCCAAGCTTGCAGGGGATTGATCATCTACAGGAAAATGTCGCCACAGTGCCACGGCTGTTCGATCAACAGCTTCATTGGCGATGCATGCTTCAATCCGATCATGGTGGTTCATTACGTTTAATGTCAAATTTGATCCTCCAGATTTCAATCTCCGGCAGTCAACTCGTTAATACGACTGAGTATAAGCCGGCTCATCATCTCGGATTTAGAGGGATCCTCAATCTTTCCCTGTTTAATTAATTCCAATGACTTTCTAAATAACTCAACTGCTTCCTCTTTATTGCCTTGGGACTTCATTACCAAACCCAACGCATAATTTGCATCCACTGATTCTGGCGAATAAGAAAGGGCGCGACGAAAATCCGACTCAGCCAGATCCTGAAGTCCCCGAGCACGATATGCCCAACCACGCTGCATGAAGCCATCAGAATCTGTCGGTTCCTTCAATTCTGTCGGATCAGTTGCTGTGGTCTCCTCTTCTTCGACGGTCTTTTTCTTGAAAGGGTTCCATGATCTCATAAGTTATGTACTCCTGGACGCGGTTATTGGTGAGGCTTTTAGTATAGCCAATTATTGAAGTTCTAAACTTGATCCTCTTTAATCAGTATATATATTAATACATGCACCTGACATTTATCCCTGCTAAATACCATTGATTCTGTTACTCAATTTCTGGGATCAAAAGTGGAGCCCATCTTTCTCTATGATCGCCAATCAAGTCAAGTGAGTGGTATTGGTTCAAGAAATCGCATCTGCAATTGGATTTTCCGCTTCAACATATACCACTGTTTCGATGGATGTACCCTGTCATAACTTTCGCCGGTAGTTGTAACTATTGAATCTTCTAACTTGATTGGTTGCACAAAGGCATTTGATCAACTGCAATGATTTCCACCTATTGTTGGAAGTGAGGCATCCCAACCAATTCTCAAGTTTCATCGTCACTCACTGCAAAATCATCCAGTCGGGGCATCAATTCAGGCATATCTTCAAGGACATCGACTGTTTCGTATTTCAATTCCGCCATCAACGGCGGTAATGGTACGATTGCGGGGGGGAGAAAACGGGGTGGTGCAGGCGGCGGTGTCTTATCTGGTTTTTGAAAATTATCCGCCCGACGCCGCAGAATACGATTGTCCTTATTTATCCAGCCAACATAACGTCCATAAACAGAATAAACCTGGTTTTTAGGAGTCAACCACCCTATCCAATCACCAATCTGGTTGTATACATAAGGGTAAACGATATATCCCCCGGTGTCACCTGATGTAGTGTAAATTGGGGTTGGTTTTTTTGATTCTGTCATATTCGAGAATTATACCCGCTCGATCCTATTTTAATCCGATCTGTGATCTTATTAACTTCATATGGTACTTTGTCTAGTTGATGTCATTATAAGTCCAATAGCGATTAATAAAGAAATTCCAGAACATTACCACGATCACGGCAATTGCCAGGGCGAGGTTATTTGCCAAAAATTCTGCAGTTATGAATCCAATCGGAAGGGAGGCAAATCCAGTGAATAACCGGGCGAAAAATGGTTCAAGGATGGCTATTATAGGAGTGCGGATCAATAATCCCATTACGCTCACCACTGAAAACTGGATTAATTGCCGGCTGAGCGGCTTCGACCTTGAATCTGGGTATGTCCAATAGCGATTCCAGGTGAAATTGCTGATGATAGCTGCAATGAATGAGAAGACCTGTGCCACAACCGCTGTCAAGCCAGCATAGGTTGTCAACAAGTTAAATATTCCAAAATCAACCACCGCGCCGATGATCCCCACCGTCGCGAAGCGTAAAAAGCGGGTTCTTTCACTTGGATTTGTGACGATCGAAGTGAGCGTCATGCCAGACCCATTTTTCCTTTGAAATAGGGAATCGTTTTCATCAAGCCCTCTTCAAGGCTGATTTTCGGTTCCCAGCCAAGAATATCCCTGGCTCGCGAGATATCCGGTCGCCGTCGTTGGGGATCACCCTCTCCGCGGGCGTCTTCCTTGAAAACGATCCCGGCAGAATTACCGGAAATTTTGTTGATCGTCTCTGCGAACTCCAAGATTGTCGTCTCAACTGGATTGCCGATATTCACCGGTAAATGTTCATCGGAAAGCAATAAGCGATAAATTCCTTCGATGAGGTCATCCACATAACAAAAACTTCGGGTTTGCGAACCATCACCATAGACAGTAAGCGGTTGACTTTGTAATGCTTGCTGCAAAAAATTTGGCACCACCCGGCCATCATCCAGGTGCATCCGAGGTCCATAGGTGTTGAAAATCCTGACAATGCGTGTATCAACATCATGAAAACGATGATAAGCCATGGTTAAAGCTTCTGCAAATCTTTTCGCTTCGTCATACACCGATCTTGGTCCAATCGGATCGACATGACCCCAATATTCTTCAGTTTGAGGATGTTCTAACGGGTCGCCGTAAATCTCGCTGGTGGATGCCAAGATGTATTTTGTGTTTTGAGACTGGGCGACGCCAAGTGTGTTATGCGTACCTAAAGCTCCAGCTTTCAAAGTTTGAATGGGTAAATTTAAATAACCAAAAGGGGAATTCGGGTTTGGACTGGCTGGGGAAGCGAAATGCATTACAGCATCAATCTTCCCAGGAACAAAGATAAAGTTAGAGACATCATGGCGGATGAAAGAAAATTTTTCATTTCCAGCCAGATGAGCCAGGTTTTCCGGGCTGCCAGTGATGAAATTATCCATACCAATCACTTCGTGATTATCTGCAATTAGTCGATCACATAAATTCGAGCCAAGAAATCCTGCTGCACCAGTTATCAGTATTCTCATAAAAATTTTCCTTATTTACTAAAGATTTTTCCCTTCATTTTTCCCTTGCCATAGAAGGCCAAGAAGGTGGATCACTTCCAATCGATTCGGCTGGTCAAACCATCTCCAGTGATCTGCCAGGCTTCGCCCGTCACGCTGTTCACAATCCACAAGTTATTCTGATATACCAAACCAATCGCTCGATTTCCAGAATCATCCAACTCCTCTGGCGACCAAACAACAGCCTGAGGTTCAAGACCTTCAGCACCTTCAAATGGGAATAATAATTTCTTATTCGAACCATCGCGATCCATCACCAGCAAATTATAGCGACTGGTTTCACTTTGCAAGGGGAATAACGCCTGTAGATAAGCAATTTGGTGAGCACGTTCCTCTGAAGGCAATTTAAAGAGAGGGGACGAAATCGGATAAGCGAACATGCCGACTTCTCGGGTTAGCACCTTTTGTTGTCCATCAGCCACCAGGATGACGTCCAGGTCATATTCCTGTGAATCTGCGGGTGGTGCATGATCTACCCCGTATAAGATATCACTCTCCGGACCCCAGGAAATGCTGGGAACCCAAGCCCAATCTCCAAAAGTCTGCACAGGAGAAAACTGCTTCAATGGTGACTGCTCGTTAGATTCGAGGTCCACCAATCCAACTTCATCGGGTCTGGCATAAGACAGGCTCAGTCCATCCGGCGACCAGCTGAAATCTGTGCCCCACCAACCATACAATCCCCCGGAATTGGTTTCTAAGATTTCCGGCAGCTCACGGATAAATCCAGAGGGGGAAAAACTAAGCATCTGCAAATCGTTGTTTGCCTGCCACCCTGGAGCCCCAGGGCGTGGTTCAACCGTTGAATAGGCAATAGTAAGATCAGAGCCAGGTATCCAGTCTGCAAAATGGATGATATTACTCACTCCGAGATCGATCTCCTGACCCTCATCTTGGTCTATCGGGGCAGCCCACAAAGTGTTTATCGTGTCCTCATCTTCTGCTGTTCGAGTGAACAGCAGCCAGTCTCCATCAGGAGAGAGTGAAAAAACGCGACCATCAAGATCGCCTGATGAGATCAATTGCTGACGATTACCAGTCGTACCTTCCATGAACCAGGCATCCCCATCTAACAGGTACACCAGTCTTCCAGGAATGTCAAACGGGACAAACGATCTTTGCACACCCACCATCTTTATCTGCGGGATGGGCTCTTCTACTATGATTGACTTCACCGGGCTGCTAGAGACTTCTTCACCATCTTCGAACAATCGCCGGATTGTAATTTCGCGCAACCCGTTTTCGCCAAGTTGAAGCCAATATTCCTGCCCTTCTGGGAGAGATTCATTGCGCACCACCTGGCTCTCGAAGGGGATTACTTCCTGTTCAATAATAAATTCCTCTTCTACCCGCACAACAAGAACTTGAGATCCGTCTCCCAAAACAGTATAAAGAGGAGGGTCAGTTTTATCCAGGGGTTCAAGAATGATCCCAGCAGCCCGCAAGGTACTATCGACTGTATTTCCTGCCGGAACACTTACACTTGTCTCTTCCCCATCGGCAGAGATTCCAACTGTAATCAGTCCTTCAGTAACTTGTGGGGCAGCACATGCAGCTAGGGATAAGGTGCTTACCCCCATCAATATCAAGAGAAATCTAACGAAAGGGAACCTATTTCCCATCCCGGTTTACTATTTTGTACTGCCGTAAATCGTCATTTTCCCGTTCTCAATGATGATACTTTCTATATGCAAGTTAGGTGCCATGGATTGGATTTTTTCCTGGAAAGCCTTATTCATCAACACCTCAACTTCGGAGATGAGATCTCCTGGAACCGGAAATGGTCCAATACTCGAAGAAACCACATGCAAGTTTGGTCGACCAGCGGGATCAACACTCACATCGACGATCACTTTTACTGGCGCGGTAATACCCTGGCTGTCTAAATCTCCAAATATTTGGATTTGCCCATCCCGTAAATATGCTTGGAGATTTGTGATCTGATCGCCAACACGTTTCTCCAATTCGCCCCCCAGGAGAGAAGTCAGCTGGGTTTCCGAGACCTCAAATTTGATCATTCCGCTGGTCTCAGCTTCCTGAAACGTCTCCTCAGCGGATTCAGCCGCACTTTCCACTTCTTCTGATATCAAGGGAATCAAGGGCTCTGGAGTCGTTTGCCTCCCAAAACTGAGGTTGCAAGCTAGCGAACTTAGCACTAAAACGAATATAATAAGGGGAATCAACTTCAATTGTTTCATGATAAGATTTGTTTTTTTCCTAAGGTAGTGAAATTTACTCAAGGACTGATTATAGCATGTCCGACATTGATCGCACGGAAGAGATTAGGGAATTGAAAGCTAGCCTGGAGGCACTCTTATTTGTCGCCCCCGTAGCCTCAACACCTTCCCAACTGGCATCAGTATTAGATATCCCCGAATCAGAAGTAGAAACGGGATTGAAACTCCTGGCAGCTGATTTTCAGGAAAGGGGACTCCGCCTCCAGCGGCATGCTGGCCGCATCCAGCTGACGACTGCGCCCGAATTGAGCGAGGTGGTAGAGCGCTTTCTGGGCTTGGAAATCACCAGCCACCTCAGCCGGGCAGCATTAGAAGCCTTGTCAATAATCGCATACCAGCAGCCCGTCACGCGCCCACAGGTCGATAGTATCCGTGGAGTCAACAGCGATGGGGTGATGAAAAGTTTATTGCACAAGGGATTAATCCAGGATATTGGGAGAGCCGAAGGTCCTGGACGCCCGATCCTGTATGCCTCTACAGCAGAATTTTTACAGCACTTTGGTCTCGCTTCACTGGATGAACTGCCTCCCTTGGAAGTAGATCAAGATGGAGGAACTCACGAGGAGATCAGGGATTAGCCGCTGTACTCAAATCACCTATCTCTCGATTATAATAGCGCTCTGGAACAGGTTTATGGAAGAACGATTACAAAAGATCCTCGCTCGTGCAGGATATGGCTCCCGAAGAGCTTGTGAAGAATTAATCGCTTCAGGTCGTGTGCGCCTCAATGGACAGGTCGCGACCTTGGGTATGAAAGCGGATCCCCTCAAAGATCGCATCGAATTCGATGGGAATCCCATCGCGGCCAGCGAGCCGCTGGTATACATTGCGCTTTACAAGCCGCGCGGTGTCCTCTCTACTGTTAAAGCCCTCGATACACGCCCCACCCTGCGCGACTTGGTGCCGGTCCCCGAGCAGATTTATCCGGTCGGTCGATTAGATATCGATAGCGAGGGGTTGGTATTAATGACCAACGATGGGGATTTAACTAACCATCTAACCCACCCGCGCTATGGTCATGAGAAGGAATACCGGGTGCTTGTCGCTCGCCATCCTGATGAAAAACAACTTGAGACCTGGCGGCGTGGAGTGGTTTTGGATGATGGATACCACACTGCACCGGCAAAAGTTCGTTTGGAAAAATTCAAAGGCAAGGGAGCCTGGCTGAGAGTCATCATGCGCGAGGGACGTAAACGCCAGATACGGGAAATCGGCTCGCGGCTTGGTCTTCCCATCGTCAAGATCATCCGTACCCGCATCAGCAGCCTGCAGCTTGGCTCTCTGCAACCCCGCCAGTGGCGCAAATTGGAGCCAAAAGAGATTAATGCCCTCAAAGGAAAATAATTGTTCCTCGTTAAGCCACTAGTACGAGTTATCATACTGGCTGAATCTTAATCAATCCTAACCTTAAGATATTACACTGGGATACATATGGAACTCACTGAAGAAACTCATCTTGAAGATCAGGAAAGCTGGTTAGATCGCCCCCTTCTGGGGAATATCACTGTTAAATGGACCGTAGCGATCTTCATCGGGATCGTATTGATCGCGGTTATCTCTAGATCCTACATGCTCGGTACTCGTGTAATGAGTCACGATGAGACTTCGCATGTTTACTTCTCATGGCTGCTCGATCAAGGTCGCGGTTATTCGCACGATCCTGTCACCCATGGTCCTTTGCAGTTCCTTCTCATCGCCTTCTCCTATTTCTTATTCGGAGATAGCGACATCAGCGCTCGTCTGCCGCATGCGATTGCCAGCATCTTGACAGTCTTGTTCCTGTGGAATTACCGCAGATATTTAGGGAAGGTTGGCTGGCTCGTCGCAGCAGTTCTTATGGTGATATCGCCCTATATGCTTTACTATGGGCGCTATGCACGAAATGAAGCCCTGGTGATTTTATTTGGCTTGGTCTCAATTTGGGCGGTTCTCAGGTATTTAGAAACCGGGTCTGCACGTTATTTGTTTTGGTTAACCGCTGCCACGGCTCTCCATTTCACTTCCAAAGAGACAGCCTATATTTACACGGCTCAAATAATCATATTCTTGGCGATATACCTCCTGGCCAGGATTTATCAAGCCACCTGGTCTCGGCCTGAACAGCGGAATCGCTTCCTGGCAGCTGTATTGCTGGCAATGCTAGCTTTTGCCTTTGCAGGAGGCTGGCTGTTATTAGGCAGTGAAGAGGTACCCGCCACACCGGTTGAGACTGCTGCGCCGGCGATACCAGGTGAAACTCCACCCACGACAGGTCTTGCAATCCCTCTACCGGTTCTCCTGGTTGCCCTGGTTGGGATCATCAGCCTGCTGGTGGCGATTTATTTCATCATCCGTGGTTACGGATTAGCAAAATTACGGACAGAGAACTCCTTCGGATTGCTGATTTTACTCGGCACACTGGTCCTGCCGATGCTGGCCCCATTTCCGATCAAACTGCTCGGATGGGATCCACTAGATTATTCAAGTATTGGCATGTGGCGTACGGCACTCTTTATGATCCCTTTAGGGATTCTGGCTGTCTTGGTGGGGATTTGGTGGAACGCGCGAGTCTGGTTGTTAAATGCCGCCTTATTCTATGCGATTTACATAGTTTTTTATACGACCTTATTCACCAATGGCACTGGATTTTTCACTGGTATGGTCGGTTCTCTCGGATACTGGATGGCGCAGCAAGCTGTTGAACGCGGCAATCAGCCCTGGTATTATTACGCCTTTCTCCAAATCCCAATTTATGAATATCTACCTGCCTTAGGCAGCCTGCTTGCCCTGGGATTGGCTACTTTTGGGAAAAATGTATTTCCAGATGATGAGACTTCTTCAGATGATGAGCAGGTAACGAAACCCAATCCACAACGCCTGGCAATCACTCTTCTAGGTTTTTGGGCCATCACCAGCCTGTTTGCCTACACTTACGCCGGGGAGAAGATGCCATGGTTAACGGTTCATATCGCCTTTCCGATGATTTTATTATCTGGGTGGGCAATTGGTTATTTAATTGAAACAACTGATTGGTCAGAGCTGCGAGCCAAGCGGGGAATCTTAGTCGTCCTCATTTTGGTGGTTTTCATCACCAGTTTGGCTGGTTTATTAGGCTCTCTATTTGGTCCCAATCCCCCCTTCCAGGGAAAGGAACTAGCCCAACTCCAGGCTACCAGTACCTTCTTGTTATCCTTCATTATGACAGGTGCGAGTGGAGCGGGGTTAGGGTATCTAATGAAATCATGGTCATTAGGACAGATCACCCGCCTGGCTGGTTTAACTTTCCTGGGATTGATGGCCCTGCTGACCGCCCGAACTGCCTATACCGCTTCTTTTATCAACTATGATTTTGCTAACGAATACCTTGTCTATGCGCATGCTGGACAGGGTCCAAAGCAGATTATGGCTCAGGTAGATGAAATCTCCCGCCGCACTACCAACGGTCAAGAGCTGGCAGTTGCCTACGACAATAAATCGACTTACCCATTTTGGTGGTACCTGCGAAATTATCCGAACACAAAATATTTCGCAGAAAACCCCACCCGAGACTTGCGTGATTCACCCGTGATCATTGTCGGCAGCGAAAACTACGGCAAGATCGAACCTATCGTCGGCCAAGCTTTCGATAGCTTCGAATACACCCGCATGTGGTGGCCCAATCAGGATTATTACAACCTGACATGGGAGCGGATCAGAAATGCAATTACCAATCCAGCCATGCGTTCAGCCTTATTCCAAATCTGGTTGAACCGTGATTTCACCGAATACGGTCAGGTTGTC
>DAOVCZ010000103.1 GCA_030669775.1 Chloroflexota bacterium
GAAATGAAGTTCGTTTGGCAGTCCCAGAAGACTCAGGTGATACCCGGGACGGTGATCGCAGTTGGAGTTCGCGCTCCCACCATTATGGGCTCGATAACCAGTTCCCCATCGAATGGATTCCCTCAAGTCCCAGATTGCGCAAATACGATTATGCCTGGTATGCTGTTCGTTGGGCACGAAAATGGAATGCGGATGTCATTTTTACTCGCCTTCCTCAAGCAGCTGCGATCGCTGCGAACCAGGGCCAAAGCACTATCTTAGAAGTACACGATTGCCCACAAGTTACCATGGGTCCCATACTTTTTCGGATGTTTTTAAGAGGGAGAGGGGCCAGGCGGCTGGTTGTGATATCAAAGGTCTTAGCAGCGGATTTACGGACTGAATTTGGATCTCCGGAAGCTTCACCTTTCATAGTAGTCATTCCAGATGGAGTTGACTTGGCCCAATATGCGGATTTACCCGAACCGTTTGAAAGTCGTCGTGAGCTGATTGGGAATCTTAAACTCCTGGATGATAAACTTGAAACCTTATTTTTTGCCGAAAGATTTACAGCTGGTTACACGGGGCATCTGTATCCTGGTCGTGGGATATCTCTAATCCTGGAGATAGCACAGCGTTTACCAGAGATGAATTTCCTGATTGTGGGCGGGGACCCCCTGGATGTAAATCGGGTCCGGAGAAGGGTGGTAGAACACAAATTGCAGAATGTGACTCTGACAGGATTCGTTCCGAATTCTGATTTACCTAGATATCAATCTGCCTGTGATGTGCTGCTCATGCCGTATCAACGACAAGTATCAGCCTCCTCTGGTGGAGACATCTCCCGTTACCTGAGCCCGATGAAGTTATTTGAATATTTGGCCTGTGGAAGAGCGATCTGTTCAAGTGATTTACCCGTGTTAGGTGAGGTGTTATCCTCTGAAATCGCAATTCTCCTGCAACCTGATGATGTAAACGCATGGGTGGCAGCCCTTCAAGAATTATCTGACGATCCTTTGCGTCGACAGGATTTGGCTTCAAGAGCCCGGAGAGCAGCAAGGGATTATTCCTGGGAAAACCGGGCAAGGCAAATCTTAGCAGGTATTCAACAAGGAATTCCTGAGTAAAATCAGGTATCTCCTGGTGAATTGAAACAAGTTGCGCATGATAGATAGATTACCTTCAATTGGTAAAGATTTTAGATTGTGGTTGTTTATATTAGCGGGGATAGTTCTAATTGGGCTCTCAATACTCTTGGCCTGGGTGTCAAGTGATTTTGAAGACATCCAGAGTTGGGGTCTGTATTTATTAACTAATCTTTTTGCAGGCGGGATAATGTTGGGGGGATGGTTGGTGGTAAAAGCCGATAAATCATTTGATTTGCCGAATTGGTTGGGATGGTTGATGATAGGGGCAGCGGTATTAAGGTTATTAGCTGGGGTAATCTGGTACGCAGGTTTGCCGAGTTGGGGATATGGAACAGAGGTCGAGCAGGCTGGTTATATCATGGCAGATGCCCATGCGAGGGATACTGCAGCCTGGGAACTGGCCCAATCCGATAAACCACTTTTGACTGCGTTCGGCGAATATCGCCAAGTTGATCAATACGGCGGAATGATGTATCTGAGTGGGTTAGTTTACAGATACCTGGGAGGTGTTCAACATTTCCCCATACAAATGAGCGTCTTGACAGCCTCGTTTTCAGCCTTAGCCATATTGTTTACCTGGGCATTCGCCAGACGGTTATGGGGAGAGAAAGTGGCTCTTCTGGCAGCGTGGATTCTGGCATTATTCCCAGATGCCATCATTCTGGGAAGTTCCCAGATGCGGGAAGCCTTCTTGATGACCTTAGTCGCTGCCGCGCTCTACGGCTTGGTTCGATATATCCAAGATAAAACCTGGTCAGGTCTGGCTTGGCTGGTTTCCAGTCTCTTGTTGATGTTACCTTTTTCCCCACCCATCGCTGGGATTTTCCTGGTGATGATCATTATCATCGCCTTCTCGGTGGATGGGTGGCAGGTTTTCCGCCAGCCGCGATTTTTGGTTATTCTGGCAGGGATCGCCTTGGTGGCGGGATTAGGGATCTGGTTTGCCTGGGAGCGTATCGCGCCAGAAGGGATAAATAATCCAGTGGCTTTAGTGAACTGGTGGTTCCGGGAGTCGGCACGCTGGCAGGCATACTTTGTCAAACGTTCTTCGCCTTTGATCAGGAGGATATTTAATACAACTCCTGATTGGATCCATACCCCAATCTTGCTGGGATATGGGGTGCTCCAGCCATTTCTCCCTGGTGCGTTGTTGGACCAAGGTGCCCCGATTTGGAAAGGGATTGCCATCTGGCGATCGCTTGGATGGACCATACTGCTGCCTTTCTTATTGGTTGCTCCAATCTTGCTTTGGGGATGGAAAGAAAAACGGAGATTAGCGATGGGATTATTAATCGCAGTGTGGATGGGGATCCTGGTCGCTGCATTGCGGAGCGGCGGTGATCTTTGGGACAATCCCAGGTATCGGGTTGTTTTTATTTGTATGCAAGTTGTATTGGTGGCATGGGTATGGTCTTCACAAAGAGATAGCAAGAACCCCTGGCTGTGGCGCATGGTCATTGGCCTTGTGATCATCCTGGCCTGGTTTGTCCCCTGGTATCTACAACGCAGTGGTCAGATAATCTGGCCAATCAACAATGTATTCGTAACGTTTGGGTTTGGTTTGGCAAGTGTAGTAATTGTTTTCTTGTGGATGTGCTTGAGGGGGAGAAACAGGGGAGAGAATGTACGTTCACAAATGGATTCTCCTGCGGATAAGGACTGATTAACAATTCTGAAAGTTCAATTTGTAGAAAACCCCTTTTTGGAGCTTGATTCTATCCGAAGTAGGGTTATAATTCAGTCATTGAATTTTAGATTTGGGAGGCTGTAGATGTCAACTGCAATTATCACCGGGATTACCGGTCAGGATGGCTCCTATCTTGCCGAGTGTTTATTGGCTAAAGGATATGATGTCGTCGGTATGGTTCGTAGATCAAGCACTGTGACTTTTCAGCGAATCAAACATATCCAGGACGATATCACCATAATCCAGGGAGACTTACACGATCAAAGCTCGCTTGTGGATGTCATCGAGAGGTATCGACCCGATGAAGTATACAATTTGGCTGCGCAGTCTTTTGTTCCCACTTCTTGGAATCAACCTGTGCTCACTGGGGAAGTAACAGCCCTGGGAGTAACGCGTCTCTTGGAAGCAATCCGATTGATCAATCCACAGACCCGGTTCTACCAGGCTTCTTCCAGCGAAATGTTCGGAAAGGTCCGCGAAGTACCCCAGAGTGAAAGCACTCCCTTCTATCCACGAAGCCCGTACGGGGTGGCGAAAGTCTACGCTCATTGGATTACTGTGAATTATCGTGAATCCTATGACTTATATGCCGTTTCTGGGATTTTGTTCAATCATGAAAGCCCACGGAGAGGCCTGGAATTCGTCACGCGTAAAATCAGTTATGGCGTCGCCAGAATTAAACTTGGCTTGAGCAAGGAACTGCGCTTGGGCAATCTTGAATCACGCCGTGACTGGGGATTTGCTGGCGATTATGTTGAGGCGATGCGGTTGATGTTACAAAGAGGAGCACCCGAAGATTTTGTCATCGGTACAGGTGTCACACACTCTGTGCGAGAATTGTGCGAGCTCGCCTTCAGTCATGTAGGTTTGGATTATAACGATTTCGTTGTCCAGGACCCCAATTTCTATCGCCCTGCGGAAGTTGATCTCCTGGTTTCCGATCCAAGTAAGGCAGTAAAGGATTTAGAATGGCAGCCAAAAATCGGATTTGAAGAATTAATTCATATGATGGTTGATGAGGATCTAAAGCGCCTGGCTCTTGAAATCGATTAATCTGGTCAGGAAGGAATTCTCTAAATTTTCGAATTACTGTGAACCGAGATTTTCTTATAACCCTTTATCGTAAGACAGAATATCACACCTGGTAAAAAATTGGCATGAAAAAGCGAGGAGTGTACCTGAATTCAGGTTTATAATATGCCGATTTAACGTTAATTGTCAGCCAACCTGAAACATGCGAACATTACTTATCATTTATGAATCCCCGCTGCATTATGCCCTTGACCTGGGGCAGACAAGAGTTATAATTCAACCACTGAATTTTGGAAATCACCATGGAAACATCACCTGATCCTAACCGGGAAATGGCTCTGCTCGAGAAAATCGAGTATGACCCAGATATCAACCAAGCCACGCTGGCGGCACAATTGGGAGTAGCTGTAGGCACTGTCAACTGGCATTTAAAGCGATTTGTTGAGAAAGGCTATGTGAAAGTAAAACGTGCCCAGAGACGAAAATTGCGCTATATCATCACACCGGAAGGTATTGCGTTCCGAGCACGCTTGACCATGAACTACATCGAACAATCTATGCACCTGTACAGGTTGGTTCGCGAACGCGTGCGCGAGGCGGTGATAGAGCTCAAGATGGCTGGTTTCAACTCTGTGCGCATACAAGGTGATGGCGATATCGCTGATATTTGCCGTTTAACTTGTATTGAGCAAGGGATAAAGATAACTGACTCGCCTGAAGCCCCGCTGCTTGAACTCCGTGACCTGAAAGTAATTTTACATCTCGGACATTCGCCAGAGGAAAAGTTCACGGTCGGTGAAGGTCAGGACAATTAGATGGTTCAAGTGAACTCGGAAAAACATGTCTTGATTACCGGAGGGGCAGGATTTTTAGGTTCCCTTCTAAGTGGACACCTGCTGCGACTCGGTTATTCGGTCACAGTGGTGGATGATCTGCTTTACGGCGGAGAATCCCTCCTTGCATATTTTTCCCACCCTCGCTTCCATTTTGTCAAAGCGAATGTGTGTGAGCCGCGCACGATACGCACCGCAATCGATCCTCAAATGCCTGTTCCTGAAGCAATTCTTCACCTGGCAGGGATAGTTGGTTTCCCAGCCTGTCAGGCAGTTGGAAGGCATGTCGCCTGGAGGTACAACGTAGAAGCCGCCGAACGAGTTTTTGATCAGGCGATCGAGTTGGGAGTGAAGCGCTTCATATTTGCCTCAACTTATAGTAATTATGCTACGTCTCGGAAAGATGATCCCGCTACAGAGGAATCATCCTTAAATCCACAATCTTTGTATGCTGAAACGATGGTTGGCGTTGAGAAATTCCTCATCGCCCAATCCGATTCACCCTGTGCACCACTGGTTTTTCGAATGGCGCATTTATATGGTCTTTCACCGCGGCCTCGTTTTGATTTGATCGTCAACCAATTTATCTGGGAAGCTTACAGTAAGCGAGATCTCTTGATCTACCAGCGAGGGTATTCGCGATCATTCATGCATGTGCGCGATGCTGTGCGCGGTTTCATTCTCGGTTTACAAAGCGAAGAGAAAAATGTTCGTGGTCAGATCTTTAACCTTGGTTCTCCAACTGGTAATCTTTCCAAGGATAAAATCGTGGAGGTCATCCTCAAACGCTTACCTGAGACGACAGTGCGCTACAAAGACCTTACATTTGGTGGCGACATGCGAGATTTTCATGTTTCTTATAAGAAAATCCGGGAGATTCTAGGATTTGAGACACACTTTACTATTGAAGATGGGGTCCGGGAGGTTCTCAATGCGCTGCGGACCGGCATAATCGATGACCCAAAGGACCAACGGTATAGGAATGCTAAGTTCATTGTTTCGTGAGAATAGAAAAAATGGAATTTGAAATGCAATCTCTTGGTGCAGTAGATTCATCCTTTTGGACTGATAAAAAGGTAATTGTTACTGGCGGGGCAGGCTTTTTGGGAGCATACGTGGTTGATAAGCTCAAAAACCGAGGAGCCAGAGAAATCATCATTCCGCGTATCGAAGACTATGACTTGACTGAAATCCAAGCGATCAACAGATTGTTTGACGATTACAGCATTCGAAAAAATGATCAATCGAATTCTGAAAAATCTATTGCTGATGATAAAGTGATCATTATCCATTTGGCTGCTCTCGTTGGCGGGATCGAGGCTAACCGTCGCAGACCTGCAGAATACTTTTATGCCAATCTGATGATGGGAACCCAACTGATGCATGAAGCCTGGCAGCGAGGTGTGGATAAATTTGTGGCGATTGGGACGATTTGTGCATATCCCAAATTCACCCCCTTGCCATTTAAAGAAGAAAACTTATGGGAAGGTTATCCCGAGGAGACCAATGCCCCTTATGGATTAGCGAAAAAGATGTTGTTAGTCCAGGCGCAGGCTTACCGCCAGCAATATGATTTCAATGCGCTCTTTTTACTGCCAGTAAATATGTATGGGCCAGGAGATAACTTTGATTTGCAAACCTCACACGTGATTCCAGCATTAATCCGCAAGTGTATTGAAGCTCAAGAGCGCGGTGAAGATCAGATTGTTGTCTGGGGAGATGGGTCTCCGACCCGTGAATTCCTCTTTGTTGAGGATGGTGCAGAGGGGATCCTTCTGGCAAGTGAGCACTACAATAGTAGCGAGCCTGTGAATCTAGGTTCAGGACAGGAGATAAGTATCAAGGATCTGGTTCAAACAATATCCCGCCTTACGGGATTTACTGGTGAGTTAGTCTGGGATACTTCAAAACCAAACGGTCAACCACGTCGAGTTTTGGATACCTCCCGGGCAGAGGAGTTTTTTGGCTTTCGCTCTCAGACCGAGTTTGAAGATGGGCTGCGCCAGACGATCGAATGGTACCGCAATAATCAAGACAATTTTGGTCATGGATAAATCAATAAAGATTATCTCACACCCTCAGTAATAACGCCTATGACTCAAACAGCGATTACAACCAAGCCAAAAGAAGATGTCCTCATCCTGAAACCAACACGTGGATGGGGTAGGCTCAACTTGGGTGAAATATGGAAGTATCGGGAATTGACATATTTCCTGACCTGGCGTGATCTC